>JANWIO010000051.1 GCA_025449835.1 Vampirovibrionales bacterium | reverse complement strand
ATGTCTTACCCAATGGTCTAAATTTAGAGTCCTTTGATAAACCATTGCAAATTATTTAAAACACGGTCCCTATCTGGATTTGTTGGAAGCGATTTTAAGGCGGCTTCAATGGCTTTTTCTTGTTGCCCCAGATTGTGATAACAAATACTTAAAAAATCATAGGGCATCCAGGTATAATCGGCTTCATTGGTAAATCCTGATTCGGGTTTTGGGAGGATGGACGCTGCATGGAAAAATGGGATGGCTTTTTTCCACTCCTCATTTCTGTAAAAATACAAGCCAATTTGATTAAAAGCCTCTGCACGCTCACTGTCTAAAAGCATCGCCTTGGTACAGGCTTCTAATGCATTTAATTCTTCATCCAGCTTTAAATAACATTGGGCTGTATTCAGAAAAGCAGCGTATTGTTCCCAAGCCAGGTTTGAAACTCGTAAGTACTTGTCATAGTAAGCAATCGCTTCTTCGTATTGTTCATGATCACGCAATTCGTTGGCGTAATAAAATAAATTTCGGGGAGACTCATCGCCACTTTCAATAGCTTTTTCCAGGATTTTAATATTGCGATCCTTCTTGGTAATCATTTTTTCTTCTAAAGGACGATGTTGAATGGCGATATCGGGCCGGCTTAAAGAGCGTCCTGCCGGGATGGCAATACACTCATGCACAGGGTAAGCCCATTTTAAATTGGCTGCCCGCCGAATGATGCGTTCTCGTAGAAAGCTGTAGGTCGAGTTCCCTGTTTTTTCATCGATGGCATATTGGTAGGTGAGAAAAATGCCATCCAATTCATCATGGAGGGATGTTTCTTTCAATTCTTTGATTTGCTGTTGGGTGAGTTCTGGAACGACGTCATCGGCATCAAGCCACATAATCCAATCGCTGGTGCAGCATTCAAAAGCATGGTTTCTGGCAGCGGCAAAATCGTTTATCCAGGTAAAATGAAATACTTTAGCGCCCATTTGTTCTGCAATTTCAACGGTTTTATCCGTTGACCCCGTATCCACTACCACCATTTCATCGCAAAAGCTTTTTGCACCAGAAAGAACCCGTTCTAGGGTTTTTTCTTCGTTTTTCACGATCATGGCCAGAGAAAGTGTTGGCATTGTTTTTGATGCGATTGGGTCAGCTTGCTTATGACAGTAATTTTAGCATTGGGTTGTAAAATCCAGATGCTCTATCCATAGGATTTTACCCCTTTGCTGAAGAGGTGTAAGACTGAAATCATTTTTAAAATGAGGTGTCTTGTGAACCAGAGTTGGTTTGCCATGATTGAAGTGTTGGATTAATAAATCTTCTGACGGTTATATGGAGAACTTTGCAAAATTTGGAGATACGAACAAAACTCCAGTTATGACCAATATAAAGGACCAACATATCTCGATTTCTCGGATGGAGCTGTTTTAACGCATCTTCAGTAACATTGCCATACCCTTTTTCTTGAAGCTTTTGAAGTAAATCGGTATCGGATAAGGTCAATTCTTGGGGGAGGGGGTTAACTCGATGGGCAACATGTTGGCGAAGTTGCTGCAATGCATGATGCTTCCTATTGGACAAGGTTGTTCGATCCAGATTTAGCCGTTCGCAGATGCTGTTGAGTCCGATACAGTGGCAATAAAAAAGATTCAAAATGTTTTGCTGCTCAGGAGAAAGTAATTTGAAATCTGCTGCCGTTAATGCGTCTAAGCCATCTTCATTTTGGGCTCGCTGAACTGTTAATGCGCGCACCTCTTCTTCTGAAAGAGCTGCATTTGGGAGGGGTTGATCTGGTGAAAGCTCAATACGGTGATTAAGAAGGTCACACAGATGGGCCAATGTTCCTCGTTGGTAGGCAGGGACGCTAGATTGTTTTATCTTTTTATAGCGGGCAATGGCTGCTTTATCCCATTTTTCCTGATAGAAATAGGTTAAAAATTCTTTCTCATGGTGCTCAATGGCTTCTAAAATATCGGATGGTATCCACTCCAGTCCCTCTTGCCTTAGCCTGTTATCCACAACGGTATGGGTATAAAACTTCACAATGGAGAGTTGATTTAATTGCCGCAGTATATCATTCAGTGAATTTTTTTTATGCATAGTGACATTACTAGGAAAGGTTTGAAGTTCTTGAGCGATTGTTTTTCTGGTTTGTTGCCTTTGATCAAAAAGAAGCTGAAGTGTTTCTCGTTGCGCAGGCAACAGTGATTGCAGAATACTTTCGGAAATCCAAGTTGTTCCTTCATTTTCAAGCTTTTGAATAAGTTGCGCTTCAGTAAATAGTCCTTTACCAAGTATTGGCACATCCGATAATGTGGTATGGAGTTCTTTGCGAATTCTATGAGTGGCTTTTCGCAGACATTTGCGGACCTGTGAATTCGTTCTTCCAAGCCTCATCGCAATCTCTTTTATCGATAGGTTTTCTTCAAGATGGGCTTTGAGGATCGTTTGTTGATTTGAATTGAGTTTCTTCCATACTCGTGGTGGAAGTGATTTTAATCCTTCCTTTGTGGGTAACCAATCCGTTGAGAAAGTATTGAGTTCTTTGTGAATTCTATGAATAGCATTTAGCCAACATTGACGGACATGTGAATTCTTTCTTCCGAGACGTGTTGCAATCTCTTTTACCGATAGGTTTTCTTCAAGACGGGCTTTGAGGATCGTTTGTTGATTCGGACTAAATTTTTCCCATAATCCTGGTGGAATTGATTTTAATCCTTCTATTGGTGGTAAACAATCCGTTCCTTCTTGCTTTAATCCATTATCAATAACGTTGTTGGTCACAGCGGGGAGTTGATTTAATTCCCGCTGTAAGTCATTCAGGGCATGTCTTTTATTCATTGTGACATTATTGTCTGTAACTTGAAGTTTTTGTGCTATTTCCTGTCTACCTAGCCTTTGCTCAAAAAGAAGTTGAAGGGTTTTTAAACGCACAGGTCTTAACGAATTTAGGATGTTTTCAGGAATCCAAGTTGTTCCTTCATTTTCAAGTTTTTGAATAAGTTGCGCTTTGGTAAATAGTGCTTTACCAGGCGCTGGCAAATCCAATGACACAGCATTCAGTTCTTTATAAATTTTTTGAAGGGCATGTTGCAAGCTTTGGCAGACAGTTCGTTCACATTTTCCAAGTGACTTTGCAATCTCAGCTCCCGATTGATTCTGTTCAATATGGGCTTTGAGGATAACTTGTTGATTTTGCGTGAGTTTCTCCCATATTTTTTCAGGAATTGATTTCAAACCTTCGGTTTTTAGTTTTTGTATCAAGGCTTTTTCACAGGACTTATCTTTAGGGAGGATACCCATGTGTTTTCCGAGTTTTTTACATGCAAACATAAATTGTGATCGAATATTATAAGCTGTTTTTTCCAGCATTTTTCCAATGTCGTTAAACGTTAAATTTTGGACGAGGCGTAAATTCAGTAATTCTCGTTGATGAGGGTTTAGAATTTGTAAGTCTTCTTCTTTAATTTGTTCCCACCCATTTTGCAGGCGTTCTAAAAATTTTTCAGAGTCGGTTTTTAAGAGTTCCGTATCTTTGTTATTCATTGTGTTTTGAAGAGAAAGTAGATGTTTATTTAATTTTTTTAAGGCATGGCCATAGCGGCCATGCACAAAGTTGTAACTTTTTTTGAGTCGTTGAGCAATTTGCGCTTCTTTTAAATTCTTACCAGTTCTTAATAACAAAATTTTCATCTCCATTGGAGAAAAAAGGGTCTTATTATTTTTAACCCATTGATTTAAAATTTGATTGAAATTTAACTGTAACGATTTTTCACGAATATAAATTTTTTGCGGATATTTTGATAATTTAAGCTCTCCCCTTTTAATGATGGTTTCAAGGATAGTGGACTTTGTTTGTAAATGCTTTGCAATTTCTTCAACGGAGAGCGGTCTTTCTTGATTGAGGCCAAAGTGTAAAGAGATAACAATTCGTTCAAAAAAATTGAGACATTTTAACGATTGTTGGACTCTTTGGTTGCTTTCGTTTGTGAGGGTCTGTTGGTCAGGGGGCTTTTCTCTTGACTCCTCAATCAAGTTCCCCAAGCTTTGAGCATCTCCTTCATCTCCATTTGCAAGGGGTTTATCCAATTTCAGTGTTTTGGCATCTTCAGAAGCCTCTCGGCGGATTGCAGTTCGAATTTTTTTTGCTGCCACCGTAAAGAAATTTTCTTGGTCTATTCTTTCTGGTGTGCTTACAAATTCCATCACGGCATCGCTTAAACCGTTTAGGCCGTCCTCTCGAAGCTGATCTTTCGAAATGCCGTAATATCCTTCATATTTTCGGGCTAAGTTGCAAATAAGCCCTTTGTATTTGTGATGCAGCTTGTCCCATGCCCTAGAATCTCCCGCTATAATTTTTTTAAGTAACTCTGCCTCCTCTGGGTCGGGTGTATCTTTTGGGGAAACTTCCTCTTTCGTGTCCGATGCACCAAAAGAGACCGCCTTTTTGTTTTGAAGCGGAAAGAAGCCGGTGGATTTTGGGGAAACGAACGGCGTGTTTGGCCCAATGGGAAACATCAAGTTTACGATATCCTCATCCCAATAAAAGTACTATGGCAATAAAACCCAAACAGTCTAAAAATTGCCAAAAGCTTTTTTGCTTTCAAAATCAAATTCTAAAGCGATTTCGAAGCCTAAAAGTCTTTTAAGTAGTAGGCTTGTCGTAATTTTTATTATCATTAAGTTGCTTTAAGAGAGTCAATTGATAAGAGCGTTGTTTTTCGAAAAAAATGTCTTTTTGACAAATCTCCTTGTCAGAATAGCCAGATCGGACTATCCTGATGTTGTTTATATCTAGATGATCTCACATTGAAAAAGAGGATTTTTGACCCATGGGAATTGGTATCAAACGTTTCGCAGGTGTTGCAACACTCTTGTTACTGGTTGCAATGATGTCTGGGTGTGCTTCATCCAAAGAGTTTATGGAAGAGGGCACCGCTTACAGGGTTCCAGGAAGCACCCAGGAAAAACTGGATACAGCAAAATATTTTTATGAGACAACGGGCTTGCCGCCAGGTGGTGGGCAGACTGTGGGTGAGTATGATCCTAATGAAAAACCGCACTACACTCCAGTCGCTGGCAGTAGCAGTAGTAGTTCGGACAGTACCAAGACAGGTGCTGCTAAAGAATAACTTTTGAGTAGCAAGACCGCTTTCTTTATTGTTGTTTAAACAACCCGTAAAAACTTTACTTCACTTGTTTTTATAGGATACAAGGCAATGTTGACGTGGCATTGCAGTGGTTTGTAACCGGAATGTATCCAAATGATTTCACCTATTCGTCCTTCATTGCAGAAACATTAAAACCTTCGTTTGTCCAAAACGAAGGTTTTAACAGTACCCTTGGTTTTCAGCAACCAGGGAAACCTGCAAAATGTGTTAAGGGGACCGTGTATGAAGTTGATCCCTCTGTTTCGCCTACCGATTATGACCGATATATTCCCACATTAAAGATATGGCGAAAGATAAGGCCCAAGGCAAAAGAGGATTCAGTTTCTGGGGGCATTATTACACTGATGAGAGATTGGCGGGGAAATCCAGCCAGACGTTATGACAATGGTCAACATCTTTACATGCAGACGGTTGGTCGAGATGATATCCCCATTGGCGCTTTGGTGATGGCCCATGAACGGTGTCAAGTGTGAGGACGTTTGATTGAATATTTGGAAAAAGCGCCTCGCTGGTCTTATGTTGGCGGAAAGACTCTTAAGAATATTGTCAAAAGCTTATTGGCTGCCGATTTAAGCCAATATCCCATGGCCAATATGGAGAAACAACTCGCCTGGTATCCCTTGAATGATGCAGCGAATTCCTACAAAAGTCTGTTCTATCATACCATTGGGAAACTACCCAAATCTCCTGCTTCTGGTGAGAAAGGGCCATGGTCGATTTCAGCAAGGGATGTTCAAAAGTTCTTGCGATCCGTCAAACAAGACTTTCAGAAGACCAGAGAAAGCTTTCCAAAATAAGACTTTAAGGCTTATGAGGCGTTTTGAAGTTCTAAGACGCCCTCGAAATGGTTTGATAAAAGAGGTTTAAGAACCTCTTCGGCTTTTGCATAGTTGACCCAAAACTGTTGTCCCACAATCATGCGGGTGTCATCGTTCCAGTGGAAGACAACCGGATCTTCGCCTTTAATTTTTGTAAAAATGTCCCGCAAATAAGCAACATCTTCATAACGTGGAATCTGTTTAAAGTGCAATTCCAATATTTTCACGTCATCTAAAGGCCGAATGGAGTTGACGACAATGCTATAGGTGTCATCTCCCCGATATTGTAATTTGCCATTGAGAACAATTTTTTGCCCGGCGACAAGCAAGGAATCAAATTGTTGAATCGCTTCACTAAAGGCCACAAATTCAACACTGCCTGCTAAGTCCTCCAATTGGCCAATACGCAAAGGTTTGTTGGTTTTGGTCATTTTTTGAACGATTGATGTGACCAAACCTGCCACCACTACCGGTGAACCATCAGATATCTCTGCCAGTTCTTTGGTGGAGGCTGTTGCTGCCATAGGGAGGGTGTCAATGACATCATCCAATGGATGAGAGCTGACGTAGGAACCCAGTAGCTCTTTTTCATATTTTTGAATTTCTTGGGCTGTATATTCATCCGGTTCAGAAATAAACGTGAGTTTTTCCTGGAATGAAGATGTTTCTGTGGCGGCGCCACCCAAAGCGGTAAACAAACTCACTTGGCCGGTTTCCTTACGTTCGGCGATACGGGCGGCATGGGCATAGATTTGATCGATGTTGGCAAAGAGTTGTTTGCGGGAAACCCCAAAGGCATCAAAGGCGCCTACCAGGATCAAGCTTTCCAGGTTACGGCGGTTGATGGACTTCATATCAGACCGTTCACAAAAATCTTCCATAGAAGTGAAAGGGCTATCGGCTCGGACTTGCAAGATCCTCTCCACAACGCCCTCGCCGACATTCTTAATGGATGCCAGCCCAAACCGGATATCTTGGCCATCAGGGGTAAAACCAGCATCAGACTTATTAATCGCAGGTGGAAGAACGTTGATTCCTAGTTTTCGGGCGGTGAGGATGTAAAGTTGGATTTTGTCCAAATCGCTGCTTACGCTCGATAACAGGGCTGATAAGTATTCGACAGGATAATGCTTTTTCAGGAAGGCTGTTTGATACGCAATCATTGCATAAGCAGCAGAGTGGGACCGGTTAAAGCAGTATTTTGCGAACTCAGTCATGGCATCAAACAGTTCATTGGCCATTTTTTCATCCAAGTGGCGATTACGAGCACCTTCCAAAAACAGTTCTCGCTGCTTGGCCATTTCTTCTTCTTTCTTTTTACCCATGGCCCGCCGCAAAATATCGGCTTGCCCCAGGGTGTAACCGGCCAACGTCTGAGCAATCTGCATGATCTGTTCTTGGTAAACAATGGTGCCGTAGGTATCTTTTAAAATTGGCTCTAAATCCGGGTGGGCATATTCAACCTTTGATTTTCCGTGTTTACGTTTTACAAACTCCTCTACCATGCCTGAATTTAAAGGGCCTGGCCTAAAAAGAGCCACTAACGCGTTGATATCTTCAAAGTAAGTGGGCTTTAACTCTTTAACCAAAGCTTTCATCCCGCCGGACTCAAGCTGGAAAACACCGTCGGTTTGGCCCGCCGAGAGCATTTGAAAGACATTCTCATCATCTAAAGGAAGCTTTTCCAGATCTAGGTCTTGCTGTTGATGTTTTTGAATGAGGCGAACGGTATTGTCCATAATGGTCAGGTTTCTCAGCCCCAAGAAATCCATCTTCAGCAAGCCGAGCTTGGCCACGTCATCCATGGCGTATTGCGTAACCACTTGTCCTTCTTTTGAAAGTTGGAGTGGTACAATTTGCTCCAGGGGATCTTTGGAGATCACAACGCCCGCTGCATGAACACCCGTATTGGAATTGATCCCTTCAATTTGGAGGGCTAAATCCACAATCTCTCGCACTTTGGGATCCGAAGCATAGAGTTTCCCTAGCTCCATGTCGGGTTCAATGGCTTCCTTTAGCTTGGTTCCCGGTGTAGAGGGAATCATTTTGGCCAGCCGGTCACTTTCAGAGTAGGGAATGTCCATGACCCTGGCTACCCCTTTTAGAGCGGCTCTGGCGGCAAGGGTGCCAAAGGTAATGATTTGGGCAACTCTGTCGTGGCCATAACGCTCGCCCACGTATTTAATAACTTCTTCCCGTTTTTCAATACAGAAGTCAATATCAATATCAGGCATGCTGACCCGTTCGGGGTTTAAAAAGCGTTCAAATAAGAGGTTGTGCTCCATGGGGTCGATACTGGTAATACCCAGTGAATAAGCAACAATGCTCCCTGCTGCGGAACCTCGGCCGGGGCCAACGGGAACATCGTGGCTTTTGGCATAGTTGATAAAATCCCACACGATTAAAAAGTATGCCGGAAACCCCATATGGTTAATCACATCCATCTCATGCTGAATCCGATGCTCAATGTCGGGCGTTAATTTGGTGTATCGTTCTTCTGCCTTTTTGTAGACAAGTTCTTTCAAGTAGCTTTCAGGTGTCATTCCTTCAGGAACAGGGTAATCTGGCAAAATGGATTTCCCCATCTCCAATTCCAAATCGCATTTTTCGGCAATTTTAACGGTATTTTCAATGGCTTGGGCAATAACGTCCTGATCCAAACCCTCGTAGGTTTCCAGTAGTTCATCGCCATTTTTGACATAAAACGAGGGGCCATAAAATTTCATACGGGCCGGATCACTCAGTATTTTCCCTGTTTGAAGGCAGAGTAGCACATCGTGCATCTCAGCATCTTTTTTTCGACTGTAGTGGCTATCATTGGTTACAACCAGCGGAATATCTAACTCTTTGGCGATACGAACCATTTCGGGGTTAATCTTTTGCTCGCCTTCAATGCCATGATCCTGGAGTTCCACATAAAAATCGTCGCCAAAAACGCCTTTCAGCCAGCGGGCTTTGTCTCGTGCTTCTTCGGGATTATTTCGCAGAATGGGATAGGAAAGTGGCCCAGAAAGGCAAGCGGTTAAAGCGACAAGGCCTTCTGCACTTTCAGAAAGTTGATCCCAGCTCATCCGAGGTTTGTAATAATACCCTTGCAAGTGAGCCCTTGAAACCAGCTTTACAAGGTTTTTATAGCCTGTTTTATTTTTGGCCAACAGGATTAAGTGATTGTAATGGCGTTTGGTGACGCGATCCTGTGGATCACCATCGATAACATACACTTCACATCCAATAATAGGACGCACACCCGCTGATTTTGCCTTCTGATACAGTTCGATGGAGCCATGCATCACCCCATGATCGGTGACAGCCACGGCAGGCATGTTGTTTTCAACGGCAATTTCAATCAAATCGGGGATTTTGGTGGCCCCATCTAAAACGCTGTAATGGGTATGTAAGTGTAAAGGAACATAAGGTCTTGGCATAAAAGCGGCTCACTCTTTCTCTCTGAGATAAGATGGAACAGAATATTCATCGATTAACGGAAATCGAGGTTTTAAAATAGTAATAATCTGTGAAATAGAATCAATTTTCCCACGAAGGGCCTGGACATTTCCGAATACTGCCATGATATTGTGACATACATGTCCGAGCATGCCCAAGCCTTTCTTCACTACGTAACGCGTAGCGTTTACAAAGGATGTGATCCTCCTCAAATTTGATAGTTGAATTGAAAAAAGTTAGAAAAAAGTGGGCATGGAATAAAGGGGATGATTTTTATAACCGGGTCCTTACCCAAAAGTTTTACTTGACCCAAATTGATTCGATATTGGGGAAGGTTCCACCCAATGGTGTTGGATCCACATTTTGAATCCGTTTTCGAACGGCAACAATGGTATTGGGGGAGTATAAATAAATCAGAGGCAGGTTATCATAAACCACTTGCTGGTATTCTGCATAAATCTGGTGACGTTTTTGGGGATCTATGGTCGTTGCCCCTTCATCAAAGAGTTGGTCGAGCTGTTTTTCCCATGGCTCCATAATATCCGTACCAGGCATATCTTCACTGGGATGGCGTTGGTTAAACAGGTGGAGTGCTGCATCACTTTCCCAAACATTTTTCCCGCCATTGGGTTCAATGGGGCTTCCTGTAAGACCTAGAATGACACTTTCCCAAGCAGAAGAGTCCATTTCGCCCACCAACACGTTAAAGTCGATGGGCTTAAAATCCACTTTCATGCCCAGTATCTTTAAATCATCTTTCAAAGCGACCCCAACTGATTCTCTTTCGGTGTTACCACTATTGGTAATCATCTCAAACTCTACTCGGTTGCCATCTTTGTCATGAAGTTGGCCTTGTGAATCCCAGTAAAATCTGCTTTTTTTGAGATAGGCTTTTGCTTCTTGCAGGTTATAAGGATGGCCTTCGGCCAGTTTTTTATTGAGATAGATTGAAGACAATCCTTCAGCAGTAAAAAGGGGCTTACCAACACCCATTAAAATATTTTGGACAATTTGATTGCGATGAATGGCATAATCCACGGCTTTTCTAAAATTTAAATCCCGAAACCACCTTGATGTTTTTGGATCGACATAAGGCTTACCGCTTTTGTTCTTACGCGGATTTAAATTAAAGGCGATAAAGGTTGTACCACTTGAAGGGCCTAAGTCGTAGAGGTTAAAGTGGGGTGCTTTGAGATGTTTTACATAATAAACCTGGTTTCCCGGGACACCAATGGTATCCAGGTGGCCTTGCTCAAAAGCAAGAATTTGGGCATTGAGGTCTTGAACAAAGTCGATGACATAGCGATCCAAGTAAGGAAGATGACGACCTTGGTGATCTACCATGAAAAAATGAGGATTGCGTTTGAGAATCACCCGTTGGCTGCTGATATATTCTGAAATGAGGAAGGGGCCATTCACCACAAAACTTTTGGGTGAAGCCGTGACACCCCAAAATGAATCAAACGCATTGGGATTGTTTTTAATCACGGGCTCTATGATATGTTTGGGCAAGATGGCTGTGCCAAGATTCCCTTCAAACGGGGCAAAAGGCTTGGGGGTCTTGAATTCCACCGTTAAATTATCAATCTTTTTTACGGTGGGAAACTTGCCATCAATGGTATTCACATCCAGGTTGCTTTTATTGCCGAGCCCTTTCCCAATAATATCTTGCCAGGTAAACACCACATCATCGGCGATAATAGGTCGGTTGTCTGACCAGACTAACCCTTTACGCAGTTTAACAATATAGGTCATTTTGTCGGGCTTAATGGTGATACTTTTGGCTAGATAGGGAATGGTTTTACCCGTATAGGGATCTGTTTGGGTGAGACCCACAAACATTAATCCGGCAATATCCCCGGAGGTTGCATCCATGGCATCTAAAGGGTTGAAGGTTTTGGGCCCTTGCCCTATGCTGGCCGTATAAAAGGTGCCACCAAATTGACCTGCGGGATAGCGGCTTTGAAGGTATTCAGCGCCATCAATGTCAACGGTTTTAGCGGGTGGAATAAGATGGGATTTAACGTAGATAATTGGCTGGCCGTTGTCCACTGGGGGCGGTGCGCAAGCAGCGAGCATAAACGCTAAAAAGCATATACAAAGCGTACAAAGACTTGACCAGATATTAAAATTTCGTCGGGGCATTGTTTTCTTCTATCCGTCCAATGTGTCTTATTCTAACATAAGGGGGGCTTTGAATCTTGCGGGGTTAGTTGTGTCCATTGTGGCCTTCGGGTATGATATCCCTCATGTAATGTCGGGGTGCCTGCCAATAAAGGCTGAGAACAGAAAAGCCATTCTGTAACCCGTAGAACCTGATCTGGTTTGTACCAGCGGAGGGAACTGAGATGCCAACCTTTTTGAATGCTTTTAAGCCCTTAAAATCCCTTCTGCTTCGTAAAAACAATGGCTTTGCAAAGGCATTTCGCTGGTCTAAGTCCCCATCAGTCCAAGCAAAGTTTAAGGAATATGGTTTTTTAATTCCTATGAGCCTGGCCATGACAGGGCTAAAGGTTTTAATGCATGGAAAGGCCTACCAATCAGAAGGCTATTCCCAACAGGATCAAAAGCTCTTATATGTGCAGGAAGCGGTTCGTCAAACCATTAGTACGGTATTGTGGTTGGGAACATTGTGTTTTTCGTACGAATATATTGTTAAAAAAGCCTTTCCAAAGCTGAGTAATATGGGACAAGTGTTGATGAGTAACCTTATTTCTCAGGTCCCAGATACCTTTGTACGACCTATACTTACTGCAAAGCTCTCGAAAGCCTTTTTGGATGATTTTTCTTCTATTGTTTCAGAGCCAATTGAACCACAACCATTTGTCTTACCATATCCCATTAAGACAGAGCCTATTGCAGTGCAAAGACCTTTTTATTCCCCCCTCCCACACCCATCATTGGGTCCGTACGGTGGTTTTTCAGGACAAACACTTCGATTCCCGAATACATTTTACCCACGGTACTAAGAATAAGGACTAGATCGTTTCTAAAAGTACAGGTTCTTCGATTGTGGATTCTTGAGATGCTCGGCTAAAGTAATATCCAATGCCAAACCCAATGAGGCTGAGGCCGATTCCCAAGAGGGTGGTGAAGGGCCAAACCGGCCACCATTGCGGTAGGGTCATCAGGTGGAAATCTTTGAAAAAATTGAGAATAACCGGAATTGCGCCAAAACACATGGATAAAATGCCTGCCCATCGCCCCGCTCCCCGAATGTAAAACAGCCCAATAATGGGGATGAACATGGTAGATGCGTAAATATCTGCTGATATCCAAAGAATTTGAATGATACTTTGGTAATACAGTGCCAGAATTGATGCTGGAATGGCAATAAATACAGTTGTGACTTGGCTCAGCCTTACCAATTGCTGATGACTTGCCCGAGGCCAGAGATACCGATTTACAATGTCTCGTGTAAATGTGAGGGTGGCGACGTTTAAAGAAGAATCTGTCGTGGATGAAATAGCGGATAAGACCCCGACCAGAACAATGGCTGTTAAAACGGGCGAAGGGAGCCTTAAAGCCAAAGCAATCAAGACGTTTTTATGGGCGAAAGGGTCGTGTGCCGGAAGATAGTAGACTGAGCGGAGCCCAATAATCATCACAAAAGTATACAGACAAGCCAAAATAGAGCCTGCAATTACGGCAGCCTTTTGGGCTTCCGCCGCTGAACGGCTCGATGACATGCGTTGCCACATTTCGGGGGCAATACTCCAGGCCAGAACAAAGGTAAATACCATGGCCAGATTGCTTTTAAGATGAATCCAGGGATTCCAAAAGTTGGTGGGCAGGTGGGTAAAGGTATTTCCATTTTGAGGAAACCATAAAACAAAGGCCACAAGAATTAAAATACCGGTGGTATAACATAAAAACTGCATCACATCCGTCATGACCACAGCTCTATAGCCCCCAATAACGGAATACAGAATCACAGCCCCCAAGATAATGGAAATCGAAACCACTGGTGAAAGGCCGATAGTGATTTCTAACAGGTGTCCGGCGGCGACCAATTGAGATGCAATAAAGGTGGTAAGCGAAGCCAGAATGATCCAGGCGAGTAGAAAGCTACCAATAGCCCCATATTGCTTTTCAATGGCTTCGGGCATGGAGATGCAATTGATATTGCGAACCTGTTTGGCTAAAAACAGCCCCACTGCCAGGCACGAAAGCACCGATGGGATGGCAATGAGCCACAGTGCACTTAAGCCTGTATCAAAAGCTTTATTCATAGATCCAATAGTTGATCCAGCACCAAACCAGGCTGCGACAAAGGCAATGGCAATTGAAATGGCCGGGAGACTTTGACCAGCTAGGAAAAAGTCGGAAAGACCTGCCATCCGTTTGGAAAGGAGTTTGGCCAGAATAATCAACAGGAGTAAATAGGCAATAAAACAGGTGAGCAGCATTTTAAAAAGCTTTTTATTTTATGTTCAGCTTTTAGTATAAACAGGAATTGCACGACACGCAAAGTTTCTTTGGCCTTGAGCCTGCAATGGAAGATTCCCCATCTCGGCAATGTTTAAAGAATGAGACATTTCGTATACTAAAAAGGTCTGGAGAGGTCGAAGTTTAGTAGATCTCTCCAGACACTTTTTTGTCTTTTATTTCAACTTATCCATTGACACTTTGTAAAAGTTTTTGGGATTCTAAATGGTTATTAAGGTCTTGAATGGCTTTTTCTAACGTTTTGAGATCAGCCCCTTTTAAAGTTTCAAGACCCGTAATCCATTGAATTTCCTCGGTGGTGAGGCTATGTTCCTCCTGAATTTTTGAAATCATTTTTAAACACTTTTTCATGGCCTTCTGAACGTCCTGAACAGATGGGTTGGATGTGTCAGGAGTTAGTGGCATGGTCTTGTCCTGTAAAGCAGACTGTTGGGAATCCGCTTGATCCATTTCTTCATGGGCGTAGAGTCCGCTGAGATCTTCAGGAAAGGCCATTCGGAGTGCAGCGACTTCAGCGCATTTTTTTAGCATTTGTTCCGGCATTCTATGCCACAAAGGGCTCTCACCTTTATATTCTTCAAGAGAGACTTCTTCATACACAGGATAATCCCAATCTTTACGCCAAACTCTGGCCCAAGCATAAAGCTTACCATTTTCATGATCATGTTTGATGCCCCGCTCGATGCCTTTTAGCTTTTGGGTTCGGTTGGCAATCAACCGAAATCCATCAATACTGGTTTGGGTCGTTCCCACATCGACCCAGCGGTCGCCCCGTTTTTGTTTGCGTTTAATAAAGTAGAGTTGCCGCAGTAAGGGATCAAGGCCGCGGGCTTTTGCTGTGTATAGAAAGAGTTTAAATTCTTCAGGTGAAGCTTCTTTGGCAACGGTTTGCCGGATCAGATCGACATCCTGAGTCGTCCATGGCTCAGAGGCGCTTGATACTTCGGTCTGTGGTTTTGTTTCTGTAATCGTCATTTCTCTTCTCCTTGTTCTCGTTGAAATATTATGATTCGAAATTATATTCGAGTTGCTTAAAGTATGCCTTATTTTTGAAAACAAGTCATTGGAAACGGAACTTTTTGGGTGTTCGGATTACTTTGTGTTCAGAGGCTTAGATAAAGGCGTTAAATCCGTTCATAAACTCGGAGCTTTGCGCTGCGAGACTGTGGATTATCTTGAACTTCTTGGTCTGTTGGAACAATGGGTTTCCCCATGGCTTTAAAGGTCGCCTGATGCTGACATGTACAGATAGGTTGTTGGGGGGGACAGATACAAGGGGCACAAGCAACCCGAAAAAACTGTTTTACCATTCTGTCTTCGATGGAATGAAAGGTGATGATGGCCACATGGGCTCCGGGTAGTAAAATATTAGGCAGTTGATTGAGGCAAGACTCTAACATCTGGAGTTCTTGGTTCACAGCAATACGCAGGGCCTGAAAAATACGGGTGGCGGGATGAATTTTTTGGGCTTTAATCCCTTTTTGACGATAAATATTCTCTGCAATCTTGGCCAGCGCCAGGGTATTTTCAATGGGACGGGCATTCACTATCGCAGAGGCAATGGAGCGTGAAAGTTTTTCATCGGCATACTGATAAAAAAGGTTGGCTAAATCTTTTGCGGGCAAGGTATTTACCAGATCGGCAGCGGTTTGGGGGCCGTTGGGATCCATTCGCATATCTAAGGGGGCTGCGTGCAAAAAACTGAACCCGCGTTCGGGATGCTTAATCTGAAAATCTGAAACGCCTAAGTCCAACAGAATACCGCCATCAATTTTAGGCAGACCCACCTGAAGAAGAAGGGTGAGTAAATTTCCAAAATTGCCTTGAACCAGTTTGAGTGTTGGAGGGCAATTGGCCAGTTTTTCCTGGGCTTGGGCTAAGGCAACTGGGTCTTGGTCAATGCCAATGAGGGTACTCGTGGCATCGAGTAAATTACAGAGATGTTTTGCATGCCCTCCGCCGCCTAGCGTGCCGTCTATGTAAGTTTTTCCATAGGTTGGGTTGAGTGCTTGGACCGCTTCTTCACGGAGGACGCTGGTATGCTCAATCACGATTCAGATCCTTTGAAATACTGGATTCTAGTCTGACATTCAACTTGATTCTTGAATTATCCATCATACTAAGGATAAAGCCGAAGGCAGAGACTTCTATAATACAAGTAGCATGGTAAGAAACAAAGCGAGTATCGGAAATGGCGAAGATTATGGACAATTCAAACGGTGGGCGTCGGATGATTCGTTTGTCCGGTGATGATATCATGATGATTATGTCCATGGTTCAGCAGGAATTTCGGGGGCGCCCTGCAACCTATGATGATTTGAGAGAAATATTGAGCAGTCGTCCCTTTTATTTGCCTGAAGAGGCGGTTGTTTAAGGGATAAAATATGGGGAAAGGAAACTTATTTTAATCATTTCTTAAAGATGATAGACTGAAGTTATCAAGATGATTGTCGATATGATATACAGACGGGTATGAAATTAGATATTTGGGAGGCGTAGCGGTATTCTTTGAAACAGATTGTAACAATTTATAAACAAACTATTAAGATTGAAACAATTTTGACCTTCTTATCGTTTTTATATAAATATGACGAAGAGAAGGATGGCATCATGAAAATTTTAGGTTTAAAGAGAGGTCATTCTACAAAACAGGAGATTAGATTATGACGCAAGCAGGCGGTCCTAATGGCCCAACCGGGGGAAATATCCAGCATACTCAGTCCAATTCTGCGAAAAATAATAAGCCTTCTCAAAATGAGAATAACCCCTTATTTCAATTTGACGTAGCTGGTGGACGAGTTGGTCCAGATGCGGTTGAAGTGAATTCAGGTTGGAATGTGCCAACATCCTCTGATAAAGCAAAAGCTGGTCAAAAGGCTTCAGTAAATCAGTCTGCAGAAACTCCAGAAGCACAAGGTTCAAAACCCATATTGGAGCGCAAGCAGGTTGAAGCTTCTATTAAAAATGCACTTGCCGAATTTGAGTCCAATCCTAGTGCTGCCTTAAGTCCGTCAGTTCTCAGTGGATTGTCGAAACTGGCTCAAGGTAAAAACGATAAAGACGCTAAAAAGACGTTTGAAGATTTGGAAAACGAATTTCCCGCAGGAGGTGGCGAACAAGGTATTTTAGCTGCCTTAGGCCTCAATGGAAATTCCGGCATCGAAAACGCATAAAATTAAGCATCGCAATTTCCCGAGAGAAACAAGTTTGCAATAGAGGTACTATGCCTCTATTGCTTGGGGCATTTCGATTTCGTATTGTCCATGGGAGTGGATTTCTTTGAGTAACCGCTCTTTAAACGTTTCAAACGGAATGGAGCCAAGGTCGCCCCGATGACGAGACCGCAAGGCTACTCGACCACCTTCTAATTCTTTATCACCCAGAATTAGCATATAGGGATGTTTAGCCAGTTGCGCATCCCTAATTTTATGTCCAATACCTTCATTTCGGTCATCTACTTCTGTTCGGATGCCCAATTCAATCAACTGTTTCGCATAATTTTGGGCTGTTTCCACATGCCGATCGGAAATAGGCAGGATTGCTGCTTGGAGAGGAGAAAGCCACGTGGGAAAAGCACCCGCGTAGTGTTCAATGAGCGTGCCGGCAAAACGCTCTAGGCTTCCAAAAATAACCCGGTGGAGCATGACAGGGGTTTTATGGCTGCCATCAGAATCCTGGTACTTAATGCCAAACCTTACGGGCAAATTGAAATCAAGCTGAACCGTGGCACATTGCCAGGT
>JANWIO010000050.1 GCA_025449835.1 Vampirovibrionales bacterium | reverse complement strand
TTGTTAGCAAGGGTTGCTGAATTTTTTGGAGCGTCCATTGGAAACAGATTTAACGACAAAAGAGTCAGTTGGAGCTCCTGAAATTTTTGAGAAGCCTTTTGCACCAAAGCTTGGCTCTGGGGTGAAAATAGGAAGTTGGGCTGATGTTTATCTGAAGATTTTTCCTGAGATATGACCGTGGTTGGTGCATAGGTTGAAAAAAAAGTATCCAGCTTTTGATAATCATCCACAATCCCTTCAACCAGTTGTCGGGTGGCGAACCAATCGGGTGTTTTTTTCTCAATTTCTTTGCAAGCCTCAGTAAGCTCCTGGAATGAGTCCGTTCTTTTGCTTGAAAAACGCATGAGTTGCTTTGGCAAAAGCAGATAACTTTTAAATGACACCGGCGCCCACCCATTCCAACAATATCTCTTTATTAACATTAATAGCGTTCTACTTACCAAGGGTCAAGTATTATAAACAATTTGAAACATTCTCGTGAATCTGAGCATCGATTTTTTGTAATTTTTTCTCATGAAGATGAGCCGAAAGTAACCTTGTTGCAGGAATTTGTAATCAGGAAATAAGAGGGAATACGGTGTCTACTTGGAATGAAAAATATGCATTTTGCTTTTACTTCATGATAGAATGATTCCAGGAATTAAAAGTGTTTGATCACCCTCAAAAATATTTAAAATGAAAAAGAAAATTATTGAGCAATCTGTTCTTTTTATCAGTGTTTTAAAATGGTTTACAATATCTTCTTTTATCGGTGTGGTTGTCGGAGGTGTCACCACGCTGTTTCTGTATATGCTCATGTGGTCAACCAAAGCGATGGGAAATTGGTCCCTTTATTTTTTATTGGTTCCTGTGGGTTTTTTCGTTTCCTCCATGCTCACCACATGTTTCTGTCCTGAAGCGGAAGGGCACGGCACAGAGCAGGTTATTGAGGCGGTCCACCAGCGAGCCGGTAAGATAAATCCGATGGTTGTTCCCATTAAGTTATTAGCAACCCTTGTAACTTTAACGACTGGTGGGGCTGCTGGTAAAGAAGGTCCATGTGCCCAAATTGGTGCTGGGGTTTCTTCACTTTTTGCAGATTTATTTCGTGTAAATGATCTCGAACGGAAAAAGTTGGTTATTTGTGGGATTAGTGCAGGTTTTGCCGCTGTGTTTGGGACGCCCATTGCGGGTGCCATTTTTGGAGTTGAAGTGCTTGCCATTGGCCAATTACAATATGCTGTTCTCTTTCCCTCATTTGTTGCCGGGATTATGGCGTATCAAACGTCAAGCGCTTTTGGAATTACATATTTTCACCATTTGCTTCATTTTTCCCACAACTTTAACGAACTCTTTTTCTCGGAAGTAAGTCTTATTGGGATTGCTTGCGGGCTCTGTTCCTTCTTATTCGTCGAAATGATGACATTTTTCCACCATTTTAGTGAAAAAATAAAGATATGGAAGCCTTACCGGGGCTTGATTGGTGGCTTGTTGGTTTTAACAACAGTGTTGGTTTCGAGCCGGTACCTTGGCCTCGGTTTAACAACCATTGAACAATCTTTGAATGGGACCTATGTTTCTCCCTGGTATGATTTTCTCCTGAAAATGTTTGCAACTGCCGCAACACTTGGATTTGGTGGGAGCGGCGGTATTGTCACTCCTATCTTCTTTATTGGAAGTACCTTTGGTAGTTTCTTGGCAACAATCATGGGACTTGATCACTCAGTCTTAGCGGCCTTGGGTCTTGTTGGTCTCCTTTCGGGTTGTGCCAATACTCCGATTTCTGCCAGTATTATGGCAATGGAGTTGTTTGGTACCGATATTGGACCGTATGCCGCTGTTGTTTGTGTCATCAGCTTTGTGTTGACTGGCCATCGCAGTGTTTACCCAAGTCAAATTTTGAGTATGCAAAAATCCGACTCCTTATCGATTGAACTGGGTGGGGTAATTGAGGATGTCGAAGCGGAATACCATCCTAAGCATTCTCACACGTAAGGGCCTCTCTGTTTTCAATGAGAGCTCTTCTTGCCTTTAGATATGGAGCAATAAACCTGTTGATCTAAAACGAGCCTTTTCTGAATCAAAAGGGCTCGTTTTTTAATTATTGAATGGATGAATTATGAATTGGGTTAACCCGCAATGACGTAAGGGATGAGGCCAGCTTGACGGGATGTTTTGACCCGAACAGCCAACATTCTTTGATGTTTGGCACATGTCCCTGTAATACGACGCGGTAAAATTTTGCCGCGTTCTGTTAAGTAACGCCTCATTTTACCGGCATCCATAAAATCAATATTTTTGACATTATCGGCACAGAAGTTACAAATTTTTTTGCGTGTACGGCTGTTATCAGACGCCATGGACCTTAAAACCTCATATTTCTTTTATCCTAATATGAATATAGGTGTTATCTTAGAACGGAATATCATCCTCTGTCAAAAGATCTTCTTGGGCAAAGGTATCATTTGACATTTGGTTTGCTTGGGCAACACCAACCGGAATAGATTGGTTGGCAGGTTGTGCTTCTTGGTAACGGGGTTGTTCGGGACTTTCTTGAAACTTGTTTCCTTGCCCAAATTGACTCTCTGAGGGAGAAATGAGTGGTTGAAGTTGGCCGAGGTAAATATTATTGGCATCCACTTCGTAGAGGCGTTTTACAATACCATCAGCCCCTTCATATTGGTTCACTTGTAAACGGCCTTCAACAACAATATCATCCCCTTTATGTACTTTCTCAGCCACAGTGTCAGCCAAGGAGCGCCAACAAGCAACCCTAACATGAAAAGACGATTCGTTGCGTCCGCTTGGGTTTACTTGGATGGTAAAGTTGGTAACAGCAGTGTTGTTAGGAGTATATCGTTTTTCGGGATCTCCCACCACAATGCCTGATATGGTTGCTTTTGCAAGTGACATCTATTTCTCCTTTTTCCGTTCTGCGTGCAAAGCAGGATGATGGCAGTACTAGTTGTGACTGCTGCTGTCCTGATGAGAACCTTCATGGGAACGGCGTGGGCCACCACGATGGCCTGAAAATTCTCGGTGATATCCCCCCCGTGAATCTCGACGGGGAGATTCTTCGCGACGACTATCTTCTTTCAGTAATTCACGTCCTATCGGGAGCTCATCTTGACGAACAAGAGTCATTCTTAGAACGTCATCATTGAGTTGGCAAGCCCGTCTAAAGTCAGCCACTTTTTCAGGCGGAAATTTGAGTAAATACAGGGTTAAAAACCCATCTTTAAATTTATTGACTTCGTATGCCAAGCGTTTACGCCCAATGCGATCAACTTCTACAACTTCGCCCAGGTTGGCTTCAACGATATTCTTTTTAAAATGCTCTAATATAGCATCAACATTCTCAACATCCAGAATGGGTTTGAAAACGATAAGGACTTCGTAAGTATTCAAGAGATAACCTCCACATGGTACCCAGTAAAACGTCTTCAGTGTATAAGGTATTAAACTGTAACACTAAAAAGGAGAGAAGAAAAGAGAAAAGTGTTTTCTGTGAGGATAAGTTTAACACCGGGTTTCCCGGCTGGAAAGATAAATTGTATAACTTTCGCTGCAAGAACCAACAAAAACTTTTTCCACGGGGTTCATCTCCTAAATGACCTTTGATTTTGCGATTCCAATGAAGTTATCCACGGAAGGCTTTTACATCTCTTTACAAAGTATCATTAAAATCTTAAATATTGTTTTTATACTAATACAGATTATCTCCCCTCTTCATAATAAATCCCCTTTATCTCTTCGCTTTACAAATTTCCCCCTAGATTCCTAGGGGGTTTTTATTGTCTTATAGGCGAGACCAAAAGGGCATTTTTGGGCGTTCTTCACGATGTTCTAACAATAACTTGGCCTTGTTAAGCGCTTCATCCAGTATCTTGTCCGGATTTTCAAACAGAAAGTTCACCTCGCCTACCGTTCCGCCTGGCGGAGTTAGGGCCATATCTATCTCTATCCGGGTTTGTTGAGCATCTATTTTATGGAAATTTATTGTTCCTGACGCATCAACGGATGAATCATGCACAGTATGCCACATAATCATCTCATTGCTGGACATTAAGTCAATGTGAATATCACAGTCCAAAATTTTGTTAAACGGGCCTTTCATCTGCCAATGCCAAATATTTGGAGACGGGGTTTGCTGAACCGATTTAAAGGGTTTCAAAAATTGTGAATAATGCTCAAAATGACTGACAAAGTCAAAGCATTCTTCAATAGGGGCGTTGATTTCAATTGATTTTCGAATGCGATGCATCGGGTCATTCTCCCTTACAGTGGTCACAATCGTTTTAAAAGATATTGTATCGTTTTGACATTGCTGAGGGATGCGCTAACAGAGGAGTATCCCATCACAAAAGGGCCTATCTTTTCTGATGGGTAAAAGGCAATGCTATGAAGCAAAACTCAAAATGCATAAATATAAATTTTTGTAAATAGATTTATTGTCCTTCTGATAGCAAGGGTTTTGGGATGTTTTGATGTAAACAGGGTTGAGAGATTTAGTATACTAGTGAAACAACTTGTTATTGCGTATTGTAACAGGACGAATCTTAGGTTGGAGTTTGTTGGGAGGAATTAAGTCATGGTAAAAATCAATCCGTTGGCTGGATGTGGCAAAAAACGTCAAGCTTCTCCGCGGTTTGGAGAGTTAAGCAAAAGGCAAGAATCGCTGATTTTTAAACTGCTGCCTTCAAAAGCCAAAGTGATGGACTTGATCAATCAGTATGAAGATGCAAAACGATTGCCATTTGGTTTTGAAACACCACCAGAACGAAAAGAAAGAGAATGTCAGTCTGAATCAATCGAAGCCAAAATGCTTCAGGCAGTGAAAGCACCAGATTTTAAAACCGCAGATGCACAAAACCTATTGATGCTTCTGTATCAAGGCAGAGATAAGCTAGTTCATCAGCTGCCGGAGAAAATCTTTGACGCCATCTTGCGGAAAGCAACAACCGTTCCGAGTCGGCAGGAAGAGGCTTTGCCTGAACCCCTTCAAAAACGTATGAAAAATGCATTACCCGGCCAGAAAAAAGGGATTCTCGTGGTTACCCCGCAAGAATTGGCCGCTTTAACAGGGCCCGGTGGCAAAACCATTGGGGTTGGATAGGATTTTCAGAAAGTCCTATTTTTTCTGACGGGCTTCTTTGTCAGCAACCAGTTTTTTAATGGAAACCACACTATCCGGGTTCAAGGAGATGGAATCAATTCCTTCTTCTACCAAAAACTCGGCAAATTCTGGGTAGTCACTGGGTGCTTGACCGCATAAACCAACTTTTCGGCGAGCTCGATGGGCTTTTTGAATTAAGTCGTGAATCATATGCTTTACGGCTGGGTTTCGTTCATCAAATAATTGGGCCAATATGGATGAATCACGGTCAACCCCCAAAACGAGTTGGGTTAAATCATTGCTTCCAATGGAAAACCCATCAAAACGTTTCGAAAATTCTTCTGCAAGAATAACATTCGATGGGATTTCACACATCACATACACTTGCAGACCATTTTCACCACGATTAAGGTGATTTTTGGCGAGCTCTTGTAATACCTTATCGGCTTCATCCAAAGTTCGGCAGAACGGGATCATCACAATAACATTGGTGAGGCCCATTTTTTCTCGAACCCGTTTAATTGCCTGGCATTCTAAGGCAAAGCCTTCTCGGTAACGATTATTGTAATAACGAGAGGCCCCTCTAAAGCCTAACATTGGGTTAGACTCATGTGGTTCAAATTCCTTTCCGCCAATGAGGTTGGCATATTCATTTGTTTTAAAATCGCTCATCCTAACAATAACCGGGTTTGGGTACTGAGAAGCTGCTATTTTACCAATGCCCAATGCAAGTTGATCCACAAAATATTCTGATTTGTCTTTATATTGATGGGTTATTTGTTCAATTTGCTTTTTGGCGCCTTCATCTTCTAAGTCATCAAAGCGAATTAAGGCCATGGGATGGATTTTGATAATATTATTGATGATAAATTCCATTCTAGCCAAGCCAATACCTTGGCATGGTAACTGCCACCAACGAAAAGCACCTGCCGGGCTGGCAATATTCATCATAATCTGTGTTTTTGTTTCTGGAATATCTTTTAAATTGAGTTCTGTTTCTTCAAACGGTAAAATACCCTCGTAAACAAAGCCTTTCTCACCTTCAGCGCACGATAAAGTGACTTCTTGGCCATTGTTCAATATCTGTGTTGCATTTCCGGTTCCCACCACTGCGGGGATACCAAATTCTCGGCTAACAATAGCCGCATGGCATGTTCTACCCCCATGCTCTGTGATAATTCCGGCAGACCGCCGAATAATGGGTACCCAGTCCGGATCGGTCATTTCGGTGACCAAGATGGCACCGTCAATAAATTGATTTATATCTTCGGGGCTCTTGATAAGACACACTTTTCCAGAGGCAATAGCTTCTCCGATACTGAGTCCTGTAAGGATCCGTTTACCCATTTGGCTGAGTTTATAAGTCTTGAGTGCGCCATTGGTTTTTCGGGACTGCACAGTTTCTGGGCGAGCTTGAACAATAAACAACTCGCCTGATTCGCCGTCTTTGGCCCACTCGATGTCCATCGGTTGGTTATAGTGAGACTCAATCAGGCATCCCCACTGGGCAAGTTCTAGAATATCGGCATCTGACAAAACGAAACGTTCCTGCTCGGCTTTGGGCGTATTGATATTATTAGTCGTATGGCTGCCCCCAGTGGTATAAATCATTTTCTTTTCTTTCGCCCCGATGTTTTTTTCAATAATGGGCTGGTAGTCCTTTTTATCTAATAGTGGCTTAAAGACCATGTACTCGTCCGGAATCACTCGGCCTTTTACCACATTTTCACCCAATCCCCAGGCGGCATTAATTAAAATCACATCTCGAAAACCAGACTCTGTATCCAATGTGAACATAACCCCCGCTCCTGCTTTATCAGAGCGCACCATTTTTTGAACGCCCACTGACAATGCCACTTTCATGTGACCAAAGCCACGCTCTTCACGGTAGGTTATGGCTCGGTCGGTAAATAAAGACGCATAACATTTTCGGCAGGCATCCATTAATTCTTCGGGGCCAACGATATTTAAAAAACTTTCCTGTTGGCCGGCAAAGCTTGAACCTGGGAGATCTTCCGCTGTTGCACTACTTCTGACCGCAACATCCACTTCATCTTTTTGGTAACGGTGACAAAGCTCTAGGTATGAACGTCGGATTTCCTGCTCCATCTCTTCAGGGAAATGGGCATGTAGAAACAACCGTCGGATAGAGCGCCCGGCCTTTTCAAGAGGTATTTTATTCTCATGGAACTGATCCAAGTAAGATTGAATTTTATCTGTCAGATGATTTGCTTCTAAAAATACCCAGTATGCTTCAGCAGTTAAAGCAAATCCTTCGGGAATTCGGATGCCCTTGGGTTTGAGCATCTGGATCATTTCCCCAAGAGAAGCATTCTTACCGCCAATGGAAGGGATGTCGCTGATATCGGTTTCTTCAAACCAGCGTGTGTAATGTGTTTTCACAATGGTTTTCATGAGATCGCTCCTCGATATACTTCTTTTTCATCATAAAATGGACGACCTCATCACTGAATTCCCCAAAGGACCATTAGCACTTTGGAGAAGAATCTATTTATTTCTAAGAATATTCTTGCTAAATAAAGCTTAATAAGGGGTTTTCAATGATTTTACAAACGGTTTGAAGAAAATTTGCGGCTTCAACGCCGTTTAATACCCGATGATCTGCTGAAAGAGTCAGTTTCATCTGATAACCGGGGATGACTTGATGATTCTCAATGAAGGCCGTTTCTTGAAGGGCTCCGACGGCCAAAATTGCAGCTTGAGGCGGATTAATGATGGCTGCAAAATCTTCAACACCATACATTCCCATATTTGAGAGGGTGAATGTGCCACGGGTGAGATCTTGCGTGGTTAATGTATTATTTTTGGCCCTTGTCATCAGCCCATGGGCTTGTTCTGCAATTTCCAGGAGAGATAAGTGATTGACCTGGTGAAGTACGGGTGCAATAAGTCCATCCTCCAGGGCAATGGCGATGGCAATATTAATCTCGTTATGGGAAACCAGTTGATTATTTTCAAAAGCCGCATTCACCCTGGGATGCTTGGCTAAGGCTTTGGCGCAGGCCTGAACTAAAAAATGGGTGTAAGTGATGCCAACTTCAATATCTTTGTCTCTTTGAAAGGTTTCATAGAAGGCGACGAGTTCGTCGCATCGGGCTGACATGGTGACATAGAAATGTGGAATTTGTTGTTTACTGGCCGTCATCCGTTGACCAATGGTTTGGCGCATTTTAGAAAGCGGAAGTGCTTGGGGTGCTTTTTGGGGTTGTGGTACTTTTTTTTCTATTTGAATTAGCTGATCCACGTCTCGTTCAATAATGCGTCCGTCTGGTCCTGTCCCATGGACATTGGACAAATCAATGTCATAGGCCTGAGCAAGTTTTTTCGCCAATGGTGATACGGAGATTCTTTCTGTGGCTATTTTCTCTTTGGGTTTCGCAGGGGGTTCTTCTGTGGCCAACGTGGAGGATTCTTTAACGGTTGTGGGAGCATCTTTCGATGTTGGTTTTTCCGGAGGAGATACGGGCAGTTTGGGAGCTGGTTCGGATTTTACTATTGGTGCTTGCTGGGTTTGTGATGGCCTAGATTCTGAAGGTTCTGATATTTTGGCAATGGGGCTTCCAACCGGTGCTGTTTGTCCCTCACCCACAATAATCTCTGAGAGTATTCCATTGTCAAAGGCTTCTACTTCCATATTGGCTTTATCCGTTTCCACTTCGGCCAAACTATCCCCTTTTTTAACGGCATCGCCAGGGTGCAGGTTCCATCGGAGAATTTTCCCTTCTTCCATAGTGTCGCTCAGTTGTGGCATCAGAATCTCAATGGACATGAAAAGCCTCCTTTAAATTGTTAGGCCATGGCCATAACGGTATCAACAACGTCTGCTGCATGAGGTAGCGCAGCTTGTTCCAAGTGTTTGTTGTAGGGCATGGGAACATCCTTTGCCGTCACTCTTTGAATGGGGGCATCGAGTAAATCAAACCCTGCTTCCTGGATTCTCATGGCAATTTCAGCAGCAATATTCCCGGTTTTCCAAGCTTCGGACACAATGACAACACGATGCGTTTTTTCGACGGAGGCAAGAATGGTTTCCATATCCAATGGTTGAAGCGTTCTCAAGTCGATGATTTCAGCTGAAATTCCCTTTTTGTTAAGCTCACTTGCGGCTTGCTGCGCAATATAAAGACTATTTGAGTATGCAATGAGTGTTACATCTTGTCCTTCTTTAAAAACAGTGGCTTTTCCAATAGGTAATGTGAAGTCATGGCCGGGCACCTCTCCCTTCATACCGTACAGGTTCTGGTTTTCGAGAAAAACAATGGGATTATCGTCTCGAATGGCGGTTTTTAGGAGTCCCTTTGCATCGGCGGGTGTTGCAGGTGCAATCACAATTAAGCCCGGACAATGCACAAAATACGTTTCGAACTGCTGAGAATGTTGTGCACCCAGCTGTTTTCCAGAACCCTGCGGTGTTCTGATTACCAATGGCACTTTGATTTGTCCGTTGAACATATAGTGAATTTTGGCGGCATGATTGATAATTTGATCCATGGCCAATAATGAGAAATTAACGGTCATCAGTTCTGCAACTGGACGTAATCCGCCCATGGCTGCGCCAATTGCACTGCCAATAATAACTTCCTCAGCAATGGGGGTATCCTTCACTCTTTCAGCACCAAATTCAGATAACAAACCTCTGCTGACTTTATAAGACCCTTGGTAAAAACCCACATCTTCCCCCAAGATGAAGACGTTTTCATCGCGCTCCATCTCTTCTCTGAGTGCTTCATTGAGGGCGTCTCGATAGGTCAGTTCTGGCATTGAATAAACTCCTTATTGAGGGTTGAGCAAGGACTTTTTAGGAGGAGGGGCTGGATTTTGATTGGAAAAGGGTTCATAAATTCGAGTCATTAAACTATCTAACGGTGGCTCTGGGCTTTCTTCTGCAAAGGCAACGGCGCTCTCAAGAATTTGTGTTACTTCTTGCTGAATTTGATCCATGGCTTGCTGGGTGGTGATATTTTGCTCGATTAATTTTTGGGCTAAATTGGGGATAGGATCCCGTTCTTGCCAGATCTCTTCTTCTTGAGCGGCTCGATATTTGAGCGGATCGGCCATGGAATGTCCCCGATAGCGATACGTTAATGCTTCGATAAGCGAGGGGCCATGTCCCGCACGAGCGTAACGAACGGCATGTTCAACAGTTTCTCGAACGGCCAAAACATCCATACCATTCACCCGATGACTGGGGATTTCGTATGAGCAGGCATGTTGCGCAATATTGGTTAAGCTGGTTGCTCGTGAAACCGCAGTTCCCATAGCGTATTGATTGTTCTCACACAGAAAAATAACCGGTAAATCCCAGAGTTTAGCCAGATTTAAGCTTTCATGAAAAGCGCCTTCGTTAACGGCGCCATCCCCAAATAGGCAGAGCACCACATCATTTTCTTTTTTGTAGGTGATTGAGAGTCCCAAGCCCACGGCTAGTGGAAGTTGGCCAGCCACAATAGCAAAGCCCCCCATAAACCGATGTTCGATATCACACAAATGCATGGAACCACCACGTCCACCGGACACCCCGGTTGCTTTTCCAAAAAGCTCTGCCATTATCTCTTTGGGGTCGCATCCCTTGGCCAATGCTTGTCCATGTTCTCGATATGCGGTGATGACGTAATCGTGATCGAGGATGGCTGAAATAGCCCCCACTGCCACTGCTTCTTGACCGATATAGAGGTGTGTAAAACCACTGATTTTCCCTTGGGTATACATTTGGGCAGCTTTTTCTTCAAATTCTCGAATTAAAAGCATTTTTTGGTATAAATTCAGTAATTCTGTCGTAGTAAGCTGCGTTTCTAGCTTCATAGAGGCTAATTCCCCATCATTTTTTCGGTGCTTATCAAGTACAAGGGTACTATAAGCTTTGAAGACTTAAAGATTTTTTAGATCCAGATAAGCCAAGACCGAAGATAGTATTTTCGATTTTCAGGAAATTGCCAAAATCACGCAATTCCACAGGCGGTTAATCCCAGATATCCCACAAAAACTCAAATTTCATTATGATAAGGGAGGAGTCTGGAAAAAAAATCCTTTATGCTGAAATGTATGGAAAACCCACTGATTGCGTCTTATATTCAAACCATCGAGCTTCTCGATGAACTGGCTAAACCGCTTTTTGAGGAGTACAAACCTTATTTACAATGTCGTAAAGGTTGTTCAGGGTGCTGTTTAAGTGGGTTTAAGATTCGTTATGTTGAAGCCCTTTATTTACTCCAAGGCTTTCTTTCAGCGACAGAGGATGTTCGAGCATCTATTTTAAAGAACCTCCAAGATGCATCACCTGAAACGCAGATGAAGTGCCCGGTTTTGGTTGATGGGGCCTGCGCTCTTTATGATCATCGTCCGGCATTATGTCGAGCCTATGGTTTAATGATTAAGCTAGATGACCAAACAAGTACCTGTGCTTTAAATTTTAACGATATTCCAAATGATTTAAAGTTAAAAACTTTTGATATTGGCTTATTTTACGATCTGCTGGAGGAGCTGTCTCAAAAAATGTGGGATTTAAATGGTCACTCCCAGGGAGAAACTCTTTCGCCCCGTCTAACCATTCAATCGTATTTAAATCTGTTTTTGGCTGAGAAAGTGCAGGATAAAAAGGCTTCTCAGGCCGCTGTTTAACGGAATGGCTTTTTAGCCGATGCTGGGTTGGAGTGGCGAATGCATCTCCACAAATGTAGCAATTTGCTTAGCTCGACATGCCCAGGTATGCTCAGCTTCTGCCAATAATTTCCCCTGGTGTGCAACGGACGCAAGTTTACCTGGATCTTGAAAGATCTGCTGGACTTTCTCTGAAACGCCATGTTCTGCCAGCGGGTAAAAGAAAAGGGTTTCATAATCCTTAAAACGGTCTTCTAACCAAGGATTACTATCTGTGAGACAAGCAGCGCCTTGCAACATGGTATAGAAAATCCGTTCATGTCCACCCGCAACAAAGTCAGGTAGGATATTGAGAACCACCTGGGTGTTGTTCATCACGTCTAACACGTTAGGAAAATCGATAGGTCCCTTAAATTGGTGATTCTCTGAAGGTGATTCAAAGTTTTCCCATCCCTTGCCGTAGATGTGAATGGGGAAGTCCTGAATAGAGGATAAGATAGTCTGTCGACGCCAATTACGCACATAAAAATCCAGGTTTCTGAGGAGTGTTTGTATAAAGGGAACGGGGAATTCTTGGGGGGTATATCCAGCCACGTGTAAATTCTCAAACAGAATTTCAGTAACACCTTGCTGATTATTGAGGGCGGCTTGTCCTAAAACACTGCTGATAAAATCACTTAGCCCAGGATAGTCTTTAATATGTGCTAAAAGTTGATCTTCAATTTCTTGTAAAGGCCGATATGAGCCGAAAAAGGCCAGTTCGATTTCTCTGTCTTCAAAAGGTTTGACCCCTTCAACACGAGTAGCGCCCCCATGGGGAACCATCTCTCTCGGATAAGGGGTGGGAATAAAGGTTTTTGAAAATTCCAGATGGGTTTGGTCACAAAACAACATCATTGAATGTTGTGATGTCGTGGGGATACCGTGAAGGTGATGGATTGGATGGTCAACAAAGTAGGCGACCAAGGGGATGTTAATGGTATCGTAGAGCAATTTTTCACGAATACTAAGCCCAAATCCCACACAGTTTATCGCAATAAAACATTTAACCTGATTTTCTTGAATTTCTTGGGAAAGGGTTTGGCTGGCATTGGGGGCGGATAAATCAATAACGGATGCTGAAAATCCAAGAGACTCAAAGCCCTTTAATAAATCTTCCAGAAAAATACTGAGCACATCATAAGTACTGGACGCCTTTAAAAGGATAATCTTTTCCTCAGTGTGAGCCACAGTGTTTAAGTTCCTCAATCAATCCATAAAGACAATTATAAATGGATTTGATGCCCAGTGTGAGGTAATTGCTGAAAGTCCTTTAAAGTCACAGCCTGACCTTACCACAGCAAGCTCTATAAAATGAAAAAACAAAATGTGTCAATAGTCGTTAGCGGAATCTTTACCCAGGCCCTTTGTTTTAGAATAGGCCCCTTGGATAGGGAACAGAGGTGATGGTGTATGAAAAAATTTTTACTGGCAACATTAATATCGCTACTGATTGGGGGACAGTCTATCTGCTTTGCCATGAGTTATCCGCGTGTGCAGTACGACCATGGTTTTGAAGGACTCCCCACAGAGCATCTGTTGGGTGTCCTTTCAGTGCAAACCACAGGGATGACCTTTAATGCACAAAATGGCCAAAACTTTACCTTACCCTATGGAGACATTGCAGGGTTTCGTTTTGATTACAAATCACCTCAGCAAAACGCTGGGCCCATGGCAGTTATGGGGCCGAATCCGTTTTTAATGATTGCCTCATTGGGAGTGAGTGCCTTGGCATATACTGCTGCCAAGATACATCAGCGTGAGCAATGCAATTATCATTACTATTTAACCTATCTGGATGGGCTGCACAAAACCCATGAAATTGTGTTTAACTTGTCGTCGTTGGCTTCTTTAAAGCAATTGGCAGATGATACGGAAAGTCATTTTAAAGAATTTCAGATGATGCAGCGGCAAAAAATCGCTTCTCCGCCCCCTCAGAACCATTTACCCTATATGGGGGAGAATTAAAGATTTACTCACCTCGTTTTTTCACAATATTTCCGTCTTTATCCAAGATATTACCGGTTGGACCATCAATGACGTTACCATTGGTAAGTAGGATCGCCTTTTTTTCTTGATCCACAATGGCATCCCCATACAACACTTCGCCATCTAAAATACGCTGTTCATACCCACCCATTTCTCGAAAATGACCGGAATGGCCTGGTAAAACCTTGCGCACTGTGGTGTAGTGAATGTCAGCACGATAAAACTGTTGTTTTTTAGGGTTCCAGAGAACGTAGTTGATAAAGATGGTTCCATCATCTTCAGTGGAAATACTAAGCTGAAGGCGTGCATTTTCAGGTGGCGGAGGTAGCTCTGTATAGGTTCCCAGCCAATAACTTTTTTGTTGAGGGCTAAAGCCAATGATATTCACAGCGGTACAGCTTCCAATGGCTAACAATGATAATGCAGCAAGACCCATTCCCCATTTTTTAGCTGTACTGCCTTCAAACCGCATTGGAACAGACGTTGGCATGGAGGTTGGTTTAAGCGAGGTAACAACTCGCTTGGGTTTTGATTGCAGTGCTAGGTAATTTGTATTGATAGCTGTCATTGAAAGCTTCCTTTGGAAGTGATGATTTAACCCATATTTATGACAAATATAGAAAATTCTCAACAAAATGTAACAAGTTGTTTGAATAAGAGAGGTTAGCGTAAATGTCTGGTTTAAAAAATGCCCTCGGAGGGACTCGAACCCCCGACATTCTCCTTAGGAGTGAGACGTTCTTTCCTGCTGAACTACGAGGGCAAGATTGTTTCTCAATCGTGGTGCTAAAAAGGACCATGGCTTTTTGTTTCACAGTATAAAATCATTCTTGCTGTTATACAAGATTCATCTGTGTGGGGAGAGCACAAATATGTTTTATAAGGGCTGTAAATTGGCAAATTTGGGGTCTAAAAGCTTTTTACCCGCAATCGTGTCAAATTTAATGCTGTAAACGGCTTTCTCACCTTCACCAATAACTTGTTCAATAGTTCCCAGTCCAAATTTGGAATGGTTTACCCGTGTCCCGACGGCCATGAGTTTGAGCGGCGGTAATTTCAGCTTCTCGGCTTTTTTAGCGGAAACCGGGCGAATGCTGCTGATAGGTGGTTCATCATCTTCAAACCGGGTGGACGTATACCCTGATGAAGAGGAGACAGGTTTTTGGGATTGAAAAACTTTTCGGTGGCGAGAAGAATCTTCGTCGTGATAGCGAGTTTCCTGATCAAGAGAGTAGAGTCCCGACAGGAGTTCTTGCGGGGCTTCCCGGATAAATCGGCTAGGTGTAGCGTAGCGCAAATCTCCAAACACCATCCTTCGTCGGGCATAGGTTAAAAAGAGATGATCTTTAGCCCGTGTGACGCCCACATACATTAAACGCCGTTCTTCTTCCATTTGTGGTTTATCCGAAAGTGATCGGGCATGTGGGAAAAGTCCTTCTTCCAAACCGGCAATGGCCACACAAGAATATTCCAACCCTTTTGCGGCATGCATGGTCATCAACACATATTTGTTTTCTGCAGGTTCCGCACTATCAATATCACTCAGCAGTGACATCTGCGTCAAAAAGCCTGTTAAATCCCCGTCAGGATTATCTAAAAGATAATGTCGAGCAACACTCACAAATTCTTCCAGGTTTTGAACGCGACCCTCACTGTCCAAGGGGTCTTCTTGCTTCAGTTCGTTGAGGTATCCCGTTTCTTCTGTTGCAAAGATGATAAAATCGCTGAGGTTGAGTGTATTGGCTTGTGATTTTAGACTTTCAATAACGGCAACAAACCCATCAACTGCTTTTTTGAGTTTGGCAGAGACACTGTCAAACTGCTCAATCTGCCGTAATACCTGATAAAGAGGCATATTATTTTGATCGGCATAGGCCTCCATTTTTTCAATGCTGGTTTTACCAATACCGCGTTTGGGGACGTTCAGGACACGCTTGATACTGTAGGTGTCTTGATCGTTAAACACAATGGTGAGATAAGCCAAGATGTCCTTGATTTCCCGGCGTTCGTAGAACTTAATACCACCCACGACTGTGTAGGCAATCCCTCTGCTAATAAAAATGTCCTCAAAAAGACGGCTTTGAGAATTGGTGCGATATAAAACACAGCAATCCCCAGGGCGACAAAGACCTTTGTTCACGAGGTTTTCAAATTTTTCGATAATGTAAAAGGCTTCATCCCGATCATCCTTGGCTTCATAGCAAACCACCTTTTCACCATCTCCTTTTACAGAGATGAGCGATTTGGGAAGTCGTTCATTGTTGTTTTCAATAATCACATTGGCAATTTTAAGGATATTGCCCGTGGAACGGTAATTGTGCTCCAGTTTGATGAGTTTTGCATCTGGAAAGTCTTGTTGGAAGTTGAGGATAATTCTAAAATTGGCCCCTCGCCAGCTATAAATGGATTGATCCACATCACCGACCACTGTAAAACTGCGGGATTGCCATAAGTACTCATAATTGAGCATCCCACGGTCTTTTTTTGAACATCCTTCAACGATGAGGCGAACCAGTTCGTATTGCGTGTCATTGGTGTCTTGAAATTCGTCAATCAATACATGTTCAAACTGTTGGTGGTATCGTTGGCGAATATTTTCATCTTGCTGTAAGATTTCAACCACCTTCAACAGCAAATCATCAAAGTCCAGCGCATTGTTGCGAGATAAAATGGCTTCATAAGCATCGTAAATCCGGGCCAGCTTTTCATCTTTGAAATCAACTGCCTGTGAGGCATATTGATAAGCGGTGAGCATCTGGTTTTTTAAGTTGCTGATTTGATAACGGATATTTTTCGGCGTGTACAGCTTTTCATCCAGTTCAAGATGTCGAATGGCTTCTTTTACCGCTGCAATCGAATCTGTTTCGTCATAGATTACAAAATTATTGTTCCATGTTTTGCCGGTTTCACTCCGATATTTGCCAATTTCACGGCGTAAAATCCGACTACAAACGCTGTGAAAGGTCCCTATCCAAAGGCCCGCAGCCTGATCCCTACCTAAGATGTTTTCCACACGGTGTATCATCTCTTTTGCCGCTTTATTGGTAAAAGTCACGGCTAAAATACGGGTGGGATCAACACCTTGTGAAATAATATGGGCAATTTTATGGGTTAAAACCCGTGTTTTCCCACTACCGGCCCCAGCAAGCACCAAAAGTGGACCTTGAAAATGTGTGATGGCTTCCTGTTGAAATTCATTTAGATCTTGTGGCATTGAAATAGAAGGCATGAAAGTGGTCATTTTTGTCTTTCTAACAATTTTGCTTTTCTCAAATGTGGCTTTAATATAATATAGACTTTCAGACATCCCCTTGTCAGTGTTTCTAACATAAAGCGTTACATAATCAGGATAATAAGACAAACGGAACAGTATGGAATGAATAAAACAGGAAATTTAATAGGTCTTGCCGATGAGACCGAGCAACGTTCATTAGCCTCTGTGGGAAGTGTAGAGGTTGAGCCGGATCAGGATGTCCCCGATCCGCATGATGAGCTGGCTGCTGAGTTGAATGCACTCCGGCAACAGGCAAAAAATATTGCTATTATTGGTAGTCGAAATATTCCCCTTCCCCATCAGCAGCTGATTGAGTCTTTGGCATATATGTTGGCGAAGGAAGGCAACCTTATCATCACCAGTGGCGGGTCGAGCGGAACCAATGCTGCCGCGATTCGGGGTGCGATGCGTGCTAATCCTGAAAAATTACGGGTGATTTTACCCCAAACCATTGGTCACCAGCCTTCAGATGTGCAGGATCAACTGATTGGGATTCCCAATATTCAAGAGCACCCAGAATGGAATGTGATGACCTTGGCAGATGCAAGTCGCCTGTGCAACCGAGAAATCGTGGATGCCTGCCAACAATTATTGATATTCCTATCTCATACCAGTAATACTCTCTTAAAAGCTATTGAGTATGCTGAAGAGAATCGCCGTATTGTAACCTCTTTTTACCTGGATTAGGTTGACTGTGGCGATAACAGATATTTTGATATGAGACTTCTCATTTCAGAATGTTTTTTGTAGAGTATGATCTTGTCACCCAGTTATGGGGGTGTAGCTCAGTTGGTAGAGCGTCTGCTTTGCACGCAGAATGTCGCGGGTTCGATTCCTGTCACCTCCACAAAACTTTAAAAAGTAAAGTTTAAAAAAAATTGATCCCAGATCACAAACTTGAACCTCGTTGTCAATGGGAGAATGGGAACAGCGTGAATAAAATATTGCAGCGCAATAGCAACCCTCTCAGGAGGTTTCACGAAAATTATCTTCAACTGATTTATCCCCTTATCCATATTGGGCTATCGAAGAAAAATTTGCTAACGCAAATTAAAATTTTGTTATTTCTTATGGCCTTAATGCCAACACCTGTCATGGCTTGGTGGCACCCTGACACACCGTCTGGAAAACCACAGATAACAGTAAAGGCACCGATTAATATTGTCGAAAATTCAATTATTGAAAAGCTTTCTCTCTCCAAGTTTGATAAAAGAGAATTTACGCTTTCTCATCAGGAAAACAATATTCTCATTTTTAATAGTCCCACAACACTTTTCCACACCCCCTATTGTCTCACTTTCAATCTTTTTACTCTTGAAAATTCAACAACGATAGTCATGGATGTCTTTGATAAACAATTGGGCGCCGATTTAAAAGTTAACAAATATGAATTTCAAAGAGACATGGCCTTTTTGACCAATCTTCAACAACAAATTGAGGCGCAAAAGCCATAATGAGAAAGGAAAACAATAACAAAATATTGCTTTTAAAAATAAATAATCTTATCTTTAAGGCTGAAAAATTTTATTCACATCCTGATAAAGAAGCTAAAAAAGCTTATCCTCTCTTTATTCAAGTCCTCCAACTCGCACCACCCCACAAAGAGGCAAAACCTGTATTAATTTTGTGAATAATCAGAATGATGGACATATTTATGAACAAGTTGTTGGATTTGCTGCCTGGGCAGCATGGGTTTGTTAAGACTTTATGGACGATTTCACTAAGGATGAGTCTCAAAAACTCTTAGATTTAATAAGACTCAAGCATCCACCTACCTACAAACAAATAAAACAAACATTAAAAGAGAAAGAGTACAATGAAAAAAGACCGACCATCACGCCCCCGCCTCAGCGCTAGCTTTGGCTTTTCATTCGATGATGAGACAGGCGAATCACAATTTGTCAGTAAAGTAATGGGCAACCAGACGATTCACGACTCTCGACTGGATCCAGCCCTCAAACCACAAAAAACTGAGCTCAAGATCGTCGATTGCGATCATGAGGGTCAATGAGTACTCATTGAATAATCAGACACAACCTGTAGAACACTCACCTCTTTGGCCCACTTTGCACGCAGAATGTAACGGGTTCGATGCCTGTCACCTCCACAAGATTTTTTCAACACAACAATAGTTCATGGCAAAAGAAGTGTTTTTGTCAGGTGATGTAAATTTTTGAATCTTTACTGATAGGGCAGTTCTATGGTGACTTCTTCAAAATCTTTTGGGTCCACTGGTTCGCCAAGCCGCTTATCGATTTCTGCTGTAAAAACCCTTAAGGCCGGTTCCCAAACCTCAGTTCGCAATGATTTAGAGTACCTCATGCACACAATACTGGCCATAAGATTGAGAAATTCGGTTCTCGTGAACGACTTTGTGGGAGTGGAAAGGCGGAGCTCAAATTCATCGAAGGAAAGTCGTGTTAATGGCTGCTGCGTAAAAGGAACTTTGTCCTCTTTTAACCCCCTTGTAAAAGTTCGCCCCAAGCGGCTAACAGACCTTCTTGGGCCTTTAAAAATATAATGCCAGCCGAATCGCACAGGTTGCATGCAAAATTTTTCCTCTATTTTAATCGGCTCTATCTTATCTCGAAAAAATTACTATAAACAAGTTACTACTTAAGCCTGGAATTTCTAAATGTAAATTTTGAGGCTGCTGGTTTTGGGATTAATTGACACCAAACGGTATTTTGTTTCTCATGAAGAGGGACTTTTGATAATGGTTTGGAGGAGGTTTGCAAATGGCTTTAAGTTCAGTTTCACCGGCAGGGTTAACCACCTCACGGTTTCAAGTTCTCCCTCGGAAGGGCTTTAAAATCATGGCTGGCTCCCTGATTGGCTTATCTCTTTTGGGCGCTGTTCCCCAGCATGTAGAGGCTAAAGGGAGCGCAGGTGGCGCTATTTCAGCATTACTGAATGAACATGAGCGGAATAAAACGGCACCGAAAGCTGCCAAAAAAGAAAATGAGCAGAAATCTGAAGAAAAAAAACTGAACAAGACACTTGGGCTTTGCTTGGCCGGTGTAAGCGCTTTAATTTTGAGCCTCGTTGGGCTAGAGAGCTTTCTGAGTCGTCAAAAAGCGAAGAAAAATCCTCAATTAGAAAACTCAAAACTATCTTCCTCTCCAAGTGATGAAACTAAAAAGTCAGATCGTTAAGTTTGAGGGCAGCTCGGTTTTCCTTTTTATCCTTTGTGGGTTGTTCTAATGGTATAGTATCTAAATAGAAGATTTACTGAAAGGCCATTTACTCTCCCTGAGGACGTGTATTGAGGCCTCTCTCGTGAAGAACATTCTTTCCTCCCCAGGCTAGTCTGAATTGTTCTGCAAATTACCCATATAGAGACTGTTTTATACTCCTAGTTCTTCTAAAATAAAGAACAAAAAGGAGATTGGTATGCGTATTGCGCAAATTGCACCATTATGGGAGTCGGTGCCTCCAAAGACATATGGGGGAACAGAATTAGTTGTTCATTTAATTAGTGAAGAATTGATTCGGCGGGGGCATGAAGTGACGTTATTTGCATCAGGAGATTCAGAAACCCAAGGAAATTTGTGTACATGCGTGGATACGTCTTTACGAAATATTCAGGACCAATCCCCAATGCCTCCCATTATGTATGAATTACGTCTATTGGAACAGGTTTTTTCTCAGGCGGATCAGTTTGATGTGATTCATAATCATTTGGGGTTCCAAGCCTTGCCGTTTGCATGTTTAACCCAAACACCTGTTTTAACAACGTTGCACGGTGTTTTTGAACCACCGCCGATTCGCCAATTTATAGACTATTACCAGGATCAAGGGTTTGTCTCCATTAGTGATTATCAGCGAAAACCCATGCCCGGCTTGAACTATTTGGCGACAGTCTATCATGGCATTATTCTTGATCAGTATCTTCCCGCTTATGATTACACGAATAAAAATTATTTGGCCTTTTTGGGACGGTTTTCAATTGAAAAAGGCCCCCATCACGCCATTCATGCGGCCAAAGAGACCGGATGGACGCTGATTATGGCCGGTAAAGTTGATGCAGTGGATGAAGATTATTTTAAAAGTGAAATTGCTCCCCATATTGATGGGAAGCAGATTCAATATATTGGTGAGGTGAATCATCTCCAAAAAGTGAATCTACTCCGTCATGCGGCAGCAACGTTGTGTCCGGTAACCTGGCCAGAACCTTTCGGGTTGGTCTTGATTGAATCCATGGCTTGCGGCACACCCGTTATCGCAATGCGAAACGGGTCAATCCCAGAAGTTATTGCCCATGGTGAAACCGGATATGTGGTGGATTCTTACGAAGCGTTTGTGGCTGCCATTGCCAAAATTCCCCAAATCGATCGCCGTATCTGCCGGGACTACGTTGAGTCCAGATTTTCTGTTGAGCGGATGGTAGATGATTATTTAGCGCTCTACCACTCGTTGATGAATCAGTCGAGTCGGGTGAATCGGACGCCTTCTCTACGCCGTTCGTATTCAACCAGCGGAACCCATTAATTGGGAGCTTTGGGTTTGTAAATCTGCACTTTTTCAAGTGTCACCAGGGATTTCCCGTGCACCATTTTATCAATGGTGGGTAAAAAGCTTTGAATGTTTTCCTCAGTATCCACAATTTCAATCACAATGGGCAAATCTTCGGATAAATCAATCAGGTGGCTGGCATGAAAAATCCGTCGGGCCCCATACCCCAATATGCCACGAAGCACGGTTATACCACTAAGGTCTTGTTTTCTCGCTTCTACAGCCAACGCATCGTACAATGCCTGATGCTGCCACTGATCAGACTCTCCCATAAAAATTCGCAATAACATCGCGTTTTGATTCTGTTCTGTCATCATTTTAAATTCCTTTTACCGTACTGATTGTAAAGCGTGCAGCCATATATCCAACCCAAACGGCGATGAAACCCAGGATAACACTGCCCCCAATGTTGATGAATGTTTCCCAGAGAAGCCCTTCTCTTGCCAAGAGGAATGATTCATACTCATAGGTTGAAAAAGTCGTTAAGCCACCTAACAATCCAGTCATTGCAAATAGCCGTATTGTGGGTGAAAGGCTGTTAGAGCCCTCAGGAAGCCCTGCAATTAAGCCGATGATAAAACATCCCAATAGGTTTACTGTAAGGGTTCCAAAAGGAAAAGTCGGTCCCATCCATTGCAGGACCCAGTTGGAAATATAATACCGCGAGAGGCATCCAATACTGCCTCCCGTAATGATAGCAAGTAGTTTTTCCATTTATAGATCTCCACATCACATTCATAAGATGAACTGTAGGAGTCATCAGTCCAGTGCGAAGGTGGACGGTTAAAGGGGGAACCCCATCCCCTATACAAAATATTTTAACGACGCAATTTTTTTGGGTGCCCAGTTTTTATTGTAGGACATTCCTAAATTTGCTGGAAACACTTTTTTAAAGACAAGGCGATTTAGAGATTTGTTTGACATTCCGGTATTTCATTTACACAATAGTTAGGATATCGCTGTATGATTATGAGTTCTTCCATGAAGCCATCACCCCTCGCCGATTCTCAGGCTTGCAATACGTTTATTCGCAATATTGCCATTATTGCCCATGTTGACCATGGGAAAACAACGCTTGTAGACAGTATGTTCCGACAAAGTGGGATTTTTCGGGAAAATGAACAGGTTGCAGAAAGGGCTCTGGACTCCAATGACTTGGAGCGCGAACGCGGCATTACGATTCTGGCCAAAAATACGGCAATTCCTTTCGGGAACCATAAGATTAATATCTTGGATACCCCAGGACACGCTGATTTTTCTGGGGAAGTGGAACGGGTTTTAACCATGGTGGATGGGGCTTTGCTGGTGGTGGATGCTGTGGAAGGGCCAATGCCGCAAACCCGCTTTGTGCTCCGAAAAGCCTTATCTTTAGGGCTTACCATTGTGGTGGTTGTGAATAAAATGGATCGTCCTGCTGCGGATCCCTTAAATGCCGTGGATAAAGTCCTCGATCTGTTTATTGAATTGGGAGCCGATGATGAGCAATTACACTTTCCTGTGGTCTACGCATGTGGCTTAGAGGGCAAGTCATCGTTGTCTCATGACACGATGCTAGATGATTTACGTCCCTTGTTTGAAAGCATTATTGAACATGTACCGCCACCGATAGGTGATTTAGATGCGCCTTTGCAGCTTCAAGTTTCGACGTTGGACTATAACGATTACCTGGGACGAATTATTGTTGGGCGTATTCGTCGAGGCAAAATTACAATGGGCCAAATGATTACGTTGGTTCAGCGTGATGGGCGTACGTCGAGCCATCGAGTCAACAAGCTTTATGGATTTGAAGGACTGAAGCGTTTGGAAATTGAGAGTGCTGAGGCCGGGGACATTGTTGCTGTTGCGGGAATTCCAGATGCACAGATTGGCGAAACGATTACAGCACCGGATTGTCCAGAAGCACTGCCATTGATTGCCATTGAAGAACCAACGTTGAAAATGACTTTCTCGATTAATACAAGCCCTTTGGCTGGGCGAGAAGGGCAGTATGTCACCTCCAGTAAGCTGAAGGATCGGCTTTGGAGAGAGGCAAAGAGCAATATCAGTTTACATGTGGAAGAAGGTAACTCAGCTGAAAGCTTTGTGGTGAGTGGCCGCGGAGAATTACACCTCAGTATTCTCATCGAAACCATGCGCCGGGAAGGCTATGAATTTCAAGTTAGTAAGCCGGAAGTGCTGACAAAAACAATCGATGGAACCCTTAATGAGCCCTTTGAAACCTTGATTTTAGATGTTCCCGACGATCTTGCCGGTGGTTGCATTGAAAAACTGTGTCAACGGCGTGGGGAATTACAGCACATGCAAAGTGTTGCTGGTAGAACACTGTTGGAGTTTCAAATCCCCGCACGAGGACTGCTTGGTTTTAAAGGCGAATTTATTCGGCTGACCCGTGGCCAAGGGATGATGACCCATGCTTTCTTAGAATACCGCCCTTGGGTGGGAGATATCGGGTCCTATCGAAATGGTGTTTTAGTGGCTCATGAGCCCGGTGAAGCAACTGCGTATGCCTTAAGAAACCTGGAAGATCGGGGTATGTTTTTTATTAAACCTCGCACAACCGTTTACCGGGGGATGATTGTTGGTGAGCACACGCGTCAAAGTGATTTGTTGGTGAATGTGTGTAAAGCCAAAAAACTGACGAATATGCGAAGTGCGACTGCCGATGTGCTGGAAGTGCTTTCAACACCCGTTGAAGTGACTTTAGAATTTGGCTTGGATTATATCGCTCAGGATGAACTCATGGAAGTGACGCCTAAAAGTATTCGGTTACGAAAAGAAATGCTGAACTTTAAATAAAAGTATTTGCGAGTAGGCTTTATTTTGTGATTCTTCACTCGGCTTTATCAAGCCCATATCAGCGATTTTGAAATTTTAAAAGTTATTTTGACTAAATTAATAAGAGGATCCCTTTGTATGAGAAGGCCGGTAAAATGGATTCTGACGGCCTTTGATCAGTTCTTTCATAAAAGCAACCGATAGCGTAAGATGGCCAGCTTAGGAGTGGATCATTCAATGCGTGAGGGAACGAAACATATTACCACTAGTCGCATTCACGAATTGCATTTCTTTTACAGCCATTTTATTGAATCCGGGGATCTCTGTTTTGATGTGGGGGCTAATTATGGAGA
>JANWIO010000049.1 GCA_025449835.1 Vampirovibrionales bacterium | reverse complement strand
GGTGTTTTTGTAGCGTTGTTCTATTAAAGAATATTATTGCCGACACAATTTAAGGGCTTGCCAGGGGGATTTAAAGATATTACAAAGGCTGTTACCAATGACAATCCAACTTTGTTTTACCAGAATATCCCGTTCATGTTTTAAGATATCGGTGCCTTTTGCAGTACCTTTCATAATAGAAACAAACATGACACTGCCAATAAAAACGCCACTGAGTCCAAGAATCAGTTCAATATAGGGTAATACAAACGCTTTATAAAGTTTATCCGATAAATTAAGCTTTTCGGGTGCTTTTGACGGACTCGGTTGTGGATTGGGGCGACTGTTTTCCGTTGGAAACGTCATGGGATTGATGGTTGGGGGGTGGTAAGAATGCACTTGAGGCCATCCAGTAGAAGCAAGTTGTTGCTGCTCAAAAATACGATGCTGCAGTTCAATTTGTTCAATCATTTCTTTTTCAGCATCACCATCAAACCGTCGCTTTTTGTATTCCAAGACGAGAGGTTGAGAAGAACTTGAAGACATAGCCATATATCCTTTCTTGATCCACACGCAATATTAGTTTGTATTTGTATAAAAACAAATTGAAAATCAGTTTTTGATATGGTGAGGCTAAGTTTAATTTGTTCTTAAGGATTCAGAAAAAATCCGAAAAAAACGTCATTTTAGGGTTTTTAAAGGAGAGGGGTTTAAATCAAAAACCTTGATTTAACAGATGTTTCTGCCTGTAACGGCCTTTTTGAAGCGTGAAAATTTGGGGAACAAAAAAGGATGGGTTGCTTTACTTGCCTTTAGATCCTGGCTATTCTACAATAAGCCCAAGATAATGTGTCAATAAAATGCTTTTTTTCAATGATAAGTGTCTTTTTTGTTCGTGAAAAAGAGTGAATAATCCTCGTTTTTCCCTATCTTCGTTAATGGAATCGTGTATGACAGTGGCCAGACAGTATTCTCCACATAAGCCTCAGGCTCAAAAGGAACCCTCTTGGTTTTTGGTTATTTTGCTGAGTGGTGTTATCAGTGGCGTTTTGCTTTTTACAATTGGCTGGTATGTTTCTCTACCACAAGCCCAAAAAGATGCGGTGGTTCATAAGCTTTTATCCACCAAAGATATTTTTCCTGACATTCTGGGGTTCCAACATTCTCGGGTGTTGTTGGTGATGGGGGTTGATATGCCGCCCCGTGGTATGAAAGATTCCTATAAAGATGTTCGGACCGACACCATGATGTTGGTGAAGGTGGATACTTCAGGTCGCAAGGTGAATATTGTTTCTATTCCAAGAGACAGCAAGGTGTATATTCCGGGGTATCAAGGGGTGAATAAAATTAATGCGGCTTTTGCCCTCGGTGGGCCCGATCTTTCTGTGGCAACGGTGGAACAAACCTTTGGCATTAAAGTTGATAACTATTTGGTGTTGAATCTGATGGGTGTGAGAGAGGTAGTGGATGCCTTAGGGGGCATTGATGTGTATGTGGAAAAATCTATGCATTATCGAGATAGAACGGCTGGGTTATATATTAATCTTGAGCCAGGTTTGCACCATATGGAGGGGAAAGAAGCAGAAGGGTACTTGCGTTTTCGCCATGATGCCTTAGGGGATATTGGTCGGATTACCCGTCAACAAGAGTTTATGTCTGCTTTTATTGCAAAATTCAAAGACCCTCGTACATTACTTCAGCTTAAACCCTTAATTGAAGCCAGTAATAAGTACATCTTAACCAATATGTCTACCCAAGATTTAATTCGACTGGCTTTGTTTGGCAAAGATTTAAAGCATTCTGATTTTCAGGTTTCCACCGTACCGGGTCATCCTTCTTTAAACTCTTCAGTAAGCTACTGGGTTATTGATCCGCAAGCTGCTGAAACGGTTCTTAATCGATTAATTGTGGGAATTGATGAGCAAGATTCGGGTGCTTTAGCCTCAGGGACACCCACGGTTGGGATATTGTACACACCTTCTCGATCAGAAGCGGTGTCCGACTATCAAACTCGCTTGCAATCTGAAGGATTTAAAGTGATTTGTCATTCTCGAATCCTGAGAAGCAATACCAAACTCATTATGCATAACAATGATCAGACTCGAAATACAGAAACGAAGCTTGAGCACACGAGCCCAGAGCTTAAAGATGCTCAGTTGATTTTTTCGCCGCATGGCGCTACATTTGAAACCAACTCATGCGGTAATTCAGATTTTACAATTATCTTAGGTGACGATACGAGGAGCGCTGTAAATTAATGAAAAAGTGGATGATACCTGTTTTGGCAATAATATTGGTGGGGGCAACATTTCCAGCACCCTCTCAGGCATGGCCATGGAGTAAAAAACCTAAACCCCAGCAAGCGGTGACAAAAACGACTCCCAAAGAGTCTCCTGCTGAAAAGCAGAGCGCTCCGCCTCAAAATACACAATCACAAGCGTCGGATGTTTCAACTTCACAGGAGCAAGACAGTTCGTCGAGCCCAAAGGTTGAAGTGCAAAGTCCTTTGTCGGATGAACTGAATACCAATAGTGATTTGAAAGTCGAAAACCCCATTGAAAGTAAAAATTTACCTCCCGATAAAACCTATGTTGCCGTGGATGATCCTAAAAACCCGCTAGGTATTACGGTTTCTGCAGAAAAACTCAACAATAGCGCACAGTATATTGCCCAAGGCAAATACAAAGATGCAGAAAAAATCCTGAATCCTTTGAAAACATGGCTGATCAGCGCCACGGAGACCCACATCAATTTACACAATTCGTTAAAAGATATTTCCAGTGCCCAAGTTCAGGCGGAATTAGAGAAACAACTGGCACTGCAATTTGCTCTGCTTAGAGATAAAGCGATTTTCCAATTAGGCATGGTGGCTGTGGGACAAAAAGATTATCCGACTGCCATTAAAAATCTGTCCATGGTCATCCAATCTCAGCCAGATAGTGAGATGGGAGCAGAAGCCTATAATGTGCTGCAGAAAATTGGATTTACGGAAAAACTTCAACTTCGTGGCGAAAAGAAAAGTTCACAAAAGAGCTAATATTGAAGGGAAAAGCCATACACTGCTTCGGGTTAAATCATGAATCCAAAGACAAATGAGATAACGTGTGAAATTGTGGGTGAAACAGCGTTGTTAATCGATATTTTCACAACGCTCAAGGAAAATCGGATCAATTTGCGCAAAGTGGAGTTTATGGAATCCTTGACCCAGCAAGAAACCTATTATCTTCATCTTGAGGTGACGTGTTTAGAAGAATCCCCCGATCACTTGGCGACGCTGGAAAAGATTCGAAGCCGTTTAACCCAGTCTGCAAGCGTTTCAACATAAAGCCATTTTGGATTTGATTTGTTGTTTTCCATAGGGCAAGGTTTATGAATTCGCTTGCCACAGAACTGCCACACAATCTTTACTTGCAATCTTTTCGCTGGGAGGGGTACGATGTGAACGGTAGAAGCTCTATTTCGTTGAGGAATTACATATGCTTTTTGGCATCAATTTGCTCCCCCAGGAAGATCGTTTTTATGAATTGATTAACGAAAGTGGTGAATTATCTTACAGCTGTGTTCAGCTTTTAAAACAGTTGGTTGCTGAAGAATGTTCAGAAAGGGCTTTTAAGCTGGGGCGTGATATTGAATTAGCCAAAAGCCGGGCAAAAACCATTACCCACGAATTAACTGAGAAGCTTTGTCAAACATTTATTACGCCTTTGGATCGAGAAGATATTCATGCATTGGCCACAGGGATGTATAAAATTCCTAAAATCTGTGAAAAGACCCAGGAGCGTATTTTGGCCTTTCAATTAAAATCTTCTCAAAATGATTTTTTCAAACTCACGGATAACATGGCCGAGGCGGCAGAGTACCTTCAATTTTTGGTTCAGCATTTAAAAACATTAAAAGATAGCCAACAGGTTCATGACAAGTCTGCCTTGCTGCACAATGTGGAGAGCAATACCGATGAACTGCTAAGCCACCTGCTGGTTGAGTTGTTTCAGAAAGAGTCTGACGTAAAGCAGGTTATTTTGCGAAAAGATGTTTATAATCTCATGGAAAGTATTGTGGATAGGCATCGTGACATGGGAAACATTATATTGGAGATTGTCTTGAAACATTCTTAAGGGTTTAAACCTAGCACTCGTTTGATTGTGATGTTGTGGAAGCTATGAATTTTCTCCTTTTTCTTTTAATCGTTTTTTTGGCCCTGCTGTTTGACTATATTAATGGATTTCATGATGCTGCCAACGCCATTGCCACAGTTGTTTCAACCAAGGTTCTCTCACCACGGGTTGCGGTGCTGTATGGCGCCGTTTTTAACCTGTTAGGGGCCATGATGGGAACCGAAGTGGCTTCTACCATTGGGAAAGGCATTGTTCATACCAACGTGGTAACCCCGGAAGTGATTCTATTCGCACTGATTGGTGCGATATTATGGGATTTATTTACCTGGTATAAGGGCTTACCCACCAGTTCTTCGCATGCGTTAATTGGGGCCTTGGCGGGTGCAACGGCTTTTGGTACCGGAAAAGCGGTGTTTATGGGGGGATTTCGAAACGTCAGTTGGCACGGCATCTTTATAAAGGTGATTATCCCGATGTTGGTCTCCCCCGTGATGGGACTAATTTTGGGCTATATTGTGATGCTATTTCTCTTTTGGGTGCTTCACAAGGTGGCTTTATCCATGGTGAATCGCTGGTCTTCCAAAATGCAGATTGTCTCGGCGGGATTTATGGCCTTAAGCCATGGGTCTAACGATGCTCAAAAATCAATGGGGATTATTGCGTTAGCCATTGCCACGTTTTACCATACGCCTTTTCATGTGGCGCTTTGGATTAAATTTGCCTGTGCGATTGCTATGGGTTTAGGAACCTTAAGCGGGGGCTGGAAAATTATTCGAACGGTTGGCTCAAAAATGATTAAGCTTCAACCGATTCACGGCTTTGCAGCTGAAACAACGTCAGGTAGTATCATCTTATTGGCTTCTCATTTTGGGATTCCTGTGAGTACCACCCATGTGATCAGTTCTGCGATTATGGGGGTGGGGGCAACTAAGCGTGTTTCCGCCGTAAAATGGGGCATTGTGAGTAATATTGTTTGGGCATGGGTGTTAACCTTACCTTTTGCATTCCTGCTTTCCGGCGGGCTCTTTTGGATTTACAATAGTTTATTACACTAAGGGGCTTTATTACCACGAGCTGCTCTGAAGCGTTAGAGAGCCAAGTGTTTTGGGTTGAAAGGATACATCATGGACTGGATTCGGCATTTTATTGAAAATGGGTCATCTCATCTTGAAGCATTTATTGCCTCAACAGGGTACCTGGGTGTCATTCTTCTGATGGCCATTGAGTCTTTTAATATTCCCTTACCCAGCGAAATTATATTAACCTTTACGGGGTATTTGGTGGAGCAAGGCACATTAAATTTTCATTTGGCCGTATTGGCCGGAGCCGTTGGCTGTGTGGTGGGTTCGGTGCCGTCTTATTTTCTGGGGTACTATGGTGGGCGTCCTTTCTTGGAAAAACATGGCAAATGGTTGTTATTAACCCCTCATGATATGGAAGTGTCTGAAAAATGGGTGGGGAAATATGGGAATTTTACCTTTTTTATCTGCCGGATGCTGCCGGTGGTCCGAACGTTTATTTCTCTGCCTGCGGGTGTCTTGAAGGCCCGGTTTTGGCCTTTTGTGATCTATACGTTTATTGGCTCTTGGATTTGGAGTTATGTGTTGGTGTGGGTGGGGATGAAGTTTGGCCAGAATCAAACGATTTTTAAGCAATATTGGCATCGGTTTGATACGTTAATTATTGCCGTTTGCTTTATTTTAGGGTGTCTTTATGTGTATAAACATGTGAGACATTTTCGCCACGCAAGTCGGCAAAATCATTCCCCACTGGATAAGTGAGGGAAAAAACAAAAACAAGGTTTGTTGTTAGGAATAAGGGGATCAGAATGGCGACAGCACAGTCAGTGGAGGCACCTCCTGAAGGGCATTTAAAGCGAGAATTGGGGTTGTTTAGTGCAATTACCATTGTTACAGGAATTGTCATTGGCTCAGGGATCTTTATTGTGTCGGCAGATATTGCCAGACAAATGGGGTCTCCAGGATGGTTGATGGCCATTTGGCTGTTTACCGCTTTAGTGACCATGAGTGGTGCCTTGAGTTATGGAAAATTGGCGGCAGCTTACCCTGAAGCGGGTGGGCAATATGTCTTCTTAAAGAAAGCATGGGGCGAAATCCCAGCCTTTTTGTATGGATGGGCGCTTTTCTTTGTGATTCAAACCGGTACATTGGCCGCCGTTGCTGTGGCTTTTGCCAAGTTTGTAGGAGTCTTTATCCCGGCCATTTCCAGTCAAGCCATGGTGCTGAGGTTTACCCCTCATTTTGGGATTTCTAATGAGCAGGTGATTGCTATTGTTGTCTTGATGTCGCTGACCTTATATAACTGTCGGGGTGTGAAGGAAGGGGCGCTGCTTCAAAATATTTTTACGGTGTTGAAGGTGGTTGCCATTATTGGATTGATTGCCGCAGGCTTTTTTGCCGTTCCGCATCGATTCCCGTCCTTTTCAGAATGGACCCTTCACACGACTAAGTCGTTTAATATTCCCTTTTTATCGGCGTTTGCTGTTGCAACAGTCGGCTCGATGTTTGCGGCCGATGCTTGGAACAATGTGACATTTATGGGGAGTGAAATTAAAAATCCAACAGTAAACCTCCCCAAGGCGATGACTTATGGGACACTATTGGTTTTAATTCTCTATCTTCTGGTGAATGCTGCTTATGTGAATATCCTCCCCTTCCATCTGATTCAGCATGCGCCTGAAGATCGGGTTGCAACAGCGGCATTTAGCCAACTTTGGGGCGGTGCCGGTGCTGGTATTATGGCAGCGATTATATTGGTTTCAACCTTTGGGTGCCTGAATGGAATGATTATGGCCGGTGCACGGGTGTATTACGCCATGGCCTGTGACAAATTGTTCTTTCTGTCCTTTAGTAAACTGCATCCTAAATTGAATACCCCGGTAATCTCCTTGGTGGGGCAAGGAGTTTGCGCCTGTGTTTTGGCATTATCTGGGTCTTACAGCGAACTCTTAGACTACACCATATTCACGACGCTCTTCTTTTATATTGCAACCATTATCGGGATGTTTAAGCTGGCCAAAACCGATGCAAAGCTACTGAAAATGACCCATTGGAGCAGTTATATTGTCCCCGTTTTTTATATTGTGATGCTGGCGTACATTGCCCTGAACCTGGCAATTTTTAAACAAGGGTATACCTTACCGGGCTTGGGAATTGTGTGCATTGGAATCCCCATTTACTACGCCTGGAAAGCAGCGCATCGACGAAAACAAGCAAAAAGCGCTTTACTGGATTGTGATTAAACCATTTTTCAGGGCATGCAAGTGGTTTGAACCAGGATTTTGGCCAGACGCCGTAGGGTGTTATTGATGGCTTGAAGATCTGCACTGCTATTAAATACAATGTCAGCATGAGGCTTGGTGGGTTCAACATGATATTGCTGCATTTCAAGGGCACTGGCTAACAGTTTCTCTCCAGACTCATTTCTGGGGATGTTTCGTTCTTCTGCCCGACGCCAAAACCGTTCTGTAATGGTTTTGTGATCCACATCAAAGTAAACTTTCAGGTTGAGTAACTTTTTCATGGGTTTTAATAACGCAAAAAGACCTTCTGTAAATATAAAATGGGCGGGGGTACGTGACTCTGCATTAGGTTTGGTACTGCTATCGGTCATATCATAAGCTGGAATACGAACTTTTTTGCCTTTTTTGAGTTGTTTGACAGCAATTTTAAAATCTTTAAAATGGAGCTGTGTCCAGGTATCCAGATTGGTTTCAGCAAGAAAGCGTTCTGTTCCCAACTCTTTCCGTATTTCATAAAAATTTCGATAGAAATTATCGCTGCTAACTTCAGTGGCCAGGGGCGTGTTCTGTTTGGGAGTAAAACCTAACTTTTCGGCTTCTTCCAGAATAAATTTGAGGAAATTTTTGGCAGCAGTCGTCTTTCCCGAAGCTGTGGGGCCTGCAACGCCTAAGGTATATGGAATAAAGTCCTTTTTGCTTTTGGCTTGTTGGGCTAAGAACTTTTGGGTCGCGGTTAAAAGGGTCCACATGTTCACCGATTGAATCACCGGTGTATCTTTATGCTCCTGTTTATCCCACCGAATCAGGTCATAAATGCTTTCTTCAAAATGACGCAGTTTTTGATAGTGTTGATCATGAGATTGCTTTGTTTTTTGGCTGCGTTTTTTCCCTTGAAACAACACTGTTGGCAACTTGTTAGGACTCATTTGCGTCAGGGGTGTCAGCAGCATATAGAAATCTCCCAATTCTATCGAAATCTTTTGCTATTTTAAGGAAAAAATCGAGGAACTAAAACGAAATGGGATTGTTTGTGAACCATTTTTTACAAATGTAAAAGATTGAATTAACCCCTAAAAACAAACTTAATGAAAGGCAAGGATATTTTCATCAAGTCTCAGTGGTTATTTTAGAATGGCATCACAAAAATTCATAAATTCTGTTCATGCAAAATCGGTTTATGAGACAAATAAAGTAAGGTCATTTTAATGTCATACTGTTTGACGACATGCAAGATGGTGGGGTAAACGGAAGGAGTCACTTGATGAGTCAGCAATCAGAACAGTTTTATGCACCCATGTGGACTTCATTAGAGGAAGTTTGGGATGAGGCCAGTGTCTGCACTCGCTGCGATTTACATTGCAGTCGAACCCATGTGGTTTTTGGTTCTGGCAATCCCAAGGCCAAAATTATGTTTATTGGCGAGGGGCCTGGTCAAACGGAAGATGAGACAGGCTTGCCGTTTGTGGGTAGAGCTGGGCAGTTGTTAACCAAAATTGTTGAGTCCACAGGGTTAAGTCGTGAAAAGGATACGTATATTGCCAATGTGGTGAAATGTCGCCCCCCGGGGAATCGTGTGCCCACCGATCAGGAAATGGCCATGTGTTTTCCCTATTTACGGGCGCAAATACAGTATATTGCTCCTCAAATTATCGTATTGGTGGGCGCTACGGCCTTAAGAGGCGTTTTAGGGATTAAAAGCCCCATTACCAAAATTCGAGGGCAGTGGCTGGAGACACCATTTAATGGGGCAAAGGCCATGCCGATTTTCCATCCCTCCTATTTATTAAGAAATCCATCGAGTGCAGAGGGAACCCCCAAGTGGTTAACATGGATGGATGTTCAGGAAATAAAACGGGCTTATGAGGCCCTCATGGTGAATGTTTCCTAAACTTTTTTGCGAATTGTCTTTGGCATGGCCGATTCACATGTCAATTTTCCTGGCTAGGTCCGTCAGAGGCTTGTTTGTAATTTTTTCTTAACAAATTCTTGCACAACTGATATAATGTTTTCAATGCTCGTTAAACAGAGTGGCAGTTTTTGCGTACTACGAGTGGGATGGATAGGAGTTAGAGTCCATGACAGCAGATCCGTTCGAGTCGGATGTTGTAATTGGAACCTTTAAGCGATGGAGTGCTTCTGCGGTGGAGTGTTATGTGAGAGAAGCAAAGTGCGAAGGGTGCTATTACAGCGATTTTTTCAAAGATAGGCCTTATGGTTGCAAAATGTATCTGGCGGTCGAACAGCTGTTGGAAACATTAGGCGAGCCCAGTAAAAACATGATGGGTAAATACGGCTAATCTTCAAAAATCGACGACAACATCTTTGATTTAAAACAACACTTGACCTCCTCAACGGGAGGTTTTGTGTTTGGGGTCACAATAAGAGCGCCTCAATATTACCCGAGGGTTACCACTTCTTCAGGCAAGGCTTGTAAAAGCTGTTTTTGAATTTCTGAAATAGGCTGTGTGGCATCCAACACAATAAACCGATTGGGTTCTGCCTGGGCTAGGGCTAAATATTGCATGCGGACCTGTTGATAAAATTGAATTGTTTCTTGCTCCAAGCGATCCGCATCGCTGCGACTTTTGGCCCGATCGAGAAGCATCTCAACGGGGGCATCCAACAGAATGGTTTTATCGGGCTTTAGGCCATTGGTCGCTAGCGTATTCATTCGGTGGATTTCATCAATGGGGAGGCCACGTCCGCCGCCTTGATAGGCCACCGTTGAATCAATATAACGATCGCAGAGGACAATTTTCCCTGCTTCAAGCGCCGGTAGAATCACCTCATCCACATGCTGAGATCGATCCGCCAGGTACAGGAACAATTCGCATCGCTGAGATACAAAGCCAGGATGATGGAGCAAAATCTGCCGAAGCTCCTGTCCAATTTCTGTACCGCCCGGATCTCGGGTTTTAATCACGCTATGCCCCCTGGCGTGGAGTTCTTTGGCTAAAAATTCAAGTTGTGTTGATTTTCCCGATCCGTCAATGCCTTCAAATGTAATAAACATTTATCCCTCAGCGGAGTCACTGTTGGATGACGGTTTGGGCTGCGGAACCAATTTTAAGCGCCGATTGGGTTCATCCCCCACACTAAAGCTGAGAAGATGATGTTTTTCAACCAACTCATGTTGAAGTCGACGGATATAAGAGCGGCGAGGCGTCAATTCTACTGGCTGATCTTCGTTGATGACAACCTCAATAGCCTCTCTAGCCTCTTGCAGCGCAATTTCGGTTTCATCTTGGGTGGGAATTTCCGCAATTTGCTCCATAAATGTTCCGGCATCAGAGTTTAAAGCCTCCCGAAGGGCCCTTTGAATCTGTGGCATGGTATTTGTTTTAGCAAAATAGATGGGGATTTCGTAATCTTCAGCCACCCGCATCATTTTTGACCCTGGTCGGCAGCTACTACGCAGGGCGATGATGGCGTTTGCCTCGGTAACTTGGCGGGTTACCCCCACATCTTCCAGTTCTAAACGCTCCAAAATCCTATCCACAAAGATTTTGCTAATGCCATAAATATAGATGTTAAAGCCTCTATCGTGGAATCGTTTCTGATCCGTAAACTCGGCATGAAGCTCTTCTTCGCTAATGGCAATGGGAATCGGTTCCATTTCGGATTGAAGGACTTTAATAGCGCCAGTGGTGTAGTCAATTTTCCGAATTTCAGGGAAAATTGTCCAGCCGCGCAAGATATGATCCACTGCTTCAGCCACATCCGGGTAAATCGCCAGGGTGTTTTGATCTCGAATTTCAATGGCAATGTCAAATGTAGGCTTTTTGGCACGTTCAAGAACGGTTTTTTGGGTTGAACGTCGTTTGGCTTCCTCATCCCCAAGGGTAACAGTTTGAATCCCACCCACCAAATCAGACAACGTGGGGTTTTTAATGAGGTTTTCCAACGAATTACCGTGAGCTGTGGCAATTAAAATAACGCCACGCTCAGCAATGGTTCTAGCGGCCAAGGCTTCATCTTCTGTGCCAATCTCATCCACCACCACCACTTCGGGAGTGTGGTTTTGAACGGCCTCAATCATTACTTCTTTTTGACGATCATGGGCGCTAACCTGCATTCTTCTGGCTTTTCCCACGGCAGGGTGTGGAATATCCCCATCCCCTGCAATTTCGTTGGAGGTATCGACAATTACTACCCGTTTTTTGGTTTTATCTGCCAGAAGTTTGGCTACTTCTCTCAGTTTTGTGGTCTTCCCCACCCCAGGACGCCCCAAAAGCAGGATACTTTTTCCAGACTCAAAGAGATCTTGCATGGCTTCAATGGTCCCGGTGACCACTTTACCAATCCGGCAGGTTAAGCCAATAATTTCTCCTTGGCGGTTTCGCATGGCACTAATACGGTGCAACGTTCTGGGGATGCCTGCACGGTTATCCGTTGTAAAAAAGCCAACTCGCTTAACCACGTGGTTAATTTCTTCCAAGGTAATTTGAGTGGTGCTTAACTCAACAATGTTTCCCGAGCTAAATCGGGCTTCGGGAACTCGTCCCAAATCCATGACCACTTCAATGAGATTGTTTAAATCTTGGTTTTTAAGCGCTTTTTGGATTCTTTCGGGCAAAACGTCAATGAGTAATTGTAAATCACTTTCAATAGAGGGTGTTTGATGAATATGAAATGTTTCTGACATCGAATACACAAACTCTGCTGACACGTACGGCCTCTCCCTCCCCTTATTTTGTAACAACATCCCGAGATATTATACAGTTATTATAGCCGATGTTGATGTGGTCTGAAAGAGATTTACCAAAGAATCGGCAATTTGTATGGCTTGCTCCTGATGACCAAGGAGATCCCACACTTTTTGACGGGCATAAGTCCCCATACCAACGCCTTGTATTCTATGATATTCAGGTTGTTGTAGGTAGGAAGCGGTAAAGGCGTTTATACCGCCTGAAATTGTGAGAATACAATTTGGGGGAAGAAAAGGTGCCAGATTTTGGGCCGCTCTTAATGCAGGTAAGGACGCTGTGGGATCATCAGAACCTGACATGGGGATGCCATCCACCTGAACAATTAAAGGAAAAGGCGTTTTTGCCTTGAGGGTTTCTAAAAATGACAAGACTTGTTTTAACGGGAGTTCTTGGGGTCTGAGGCAGACGGAAATCATTTTGTCTGCCAGGAGGTCCCCCAGTTCAGCATACAGTGTTTCAATCATGACAGGATCTGCATGGCTGGTATGGATTTCTACAGCGTTTACTGCTGGTTTTTTCAGCACTGTGGTGAGGTCAGGGTAAACTGTGTAGGGATCCAAGGCCAATGCTTCTGTGGGGCAAATGGGAAGACATCTTCCGCAGCCATAGCATACGGGAGTATCTACCTGTAGGGTTTGTTGTGGCGGTAATGAAAAAGTTTGCGTTGGGCAGATGGGGATACAATGACCACACTGAATACAGTTTTCTTCAATAAGTTCAATTTTTCTGAAGTGAGGGTCTGTATCCAGGGGAAAGCTCACCATGAGAAGAGGTGACTTGGCGCAAGTTTCAAGAGCCTCAATGGCAGCTTCTACGACAGGCAAAGCGGCTGAAATATCAATTGCAGAAATTGCAGTTTTAGAATACGTTTGGATAAGCTGCTTTAAACGAATTGGGTCGCTAAAACTGCCGCCACAAATTAATTTAAAAAAGCGTCGTTGGGATAAAGCTTCTATTACAGCGTTAAACGGAGGATTAAGGGTCAAGGCTATCCGATCCGATGATGGTAACGTTCTGCATATTTTGTAACAGATTTGCACCATCTAAGACAATTGTTTCTCCGGGTTTCAACCCAGCCTTAATTTCAGTGTCGGTTTTAAACGTATCCCCAATGGTCACCTGTCTTTCTTCCGTCGTCCAGGTTTTATCTTTGGATTGATGAACCACAAAAACAACGGAATGGGTGTTTCTAGACTGAACGGCATCGGTGGAGATCCAAATATTGCCTTCTCCAGCCACTTGAATCGTTATGTTAACAGTTTGACCTGAAGTAAACCGGCCTGGATCTCCTTGAAGTGGGGAGACTAAAATCCATCCAATATTATTGGTAATCGTGTCTAGGGGTTGAATGGCTTCAATTTGGCCTGTGATGGGCGTGTTGTTGAGATCATTTTTGGCATCTTTAATGGTGACACTTTGTCCCACTTTTAAAGAGGTTAGAAGATCTTGGGCAAGCTGTGCCTTGATGTCGGGATAGGAGGTGGTTTTAATTTGCCCAATAATTGTGTCTGGTAAGATAAAATCGTTTACCTTGGCATTGAAGTCGGTGAGTTGGCCTGCTTGTGGCATTCGTATGGTGTAATCCGCCATGGCCTTTTGGAGGGTTTGCATTTTTGCCAGTAGGGCGTTAAAGACGGCCTTGTCTTTCTGAATTTCCGGTGATTCTGTTGCGTCGGAAGCGTCGGCTTGGGCGTTTGGATCAGATTCTTTGGATTCAGAAGCTTTGTCCGGGGTGGTTTTTGATGTGTCTTTTGTTGGTGACGTTTTGGGTGGCGAGGGTAACGATTTGGAGGTGCTTTCTGTTGCTTGTTCATTGTAGCGGGTTATTTTCAGAACACCCGCATGCTGATCAACTTGGGTTGCGGTGATGTTGTCTTGTTTTATGGAAGCGGTGGGCATTTTGGGCATGGATTGAATGGAGGACATCATGGCAAGTTGCAGTTGGGCTTGGGCCATCCCCAATTCTGTTTCTAAATCCTGATAGGTTTTTTCAAGGGGAGAGTCATCAATTTGTAAAATGGGATCTCCCTTAGCCAGGGTGGCTTTGTTTTGGGCCAAAACTTTAATCACATGCCCTCCGATAGCAGCTTTAATGGGTGCCGTTGCTGTGGATTGAACGACACCAGAGAGGGTGATGGCATGAACTTGGGGGGGCTCTGGCACCTTCATCACAGAAACGGGTTGGCCATAGGAGGCTAAGATTTTTCCCTTGTCGGGGGAGGCTTTAAAAAAGAAAAAATAGATACCGCCAATAACCACCAGGCCTGTTAAAGCCCCAGTGATACAAATGAGGATACCTTGTTGCCACGGATTGGCCATTGGTCTTCTCTAAACAAGCGATTTTGGGACAAGGCTGCTTTGATGGGGATAAGCGGCCATGATGTTCATGATAATCGAGGTTGGTCCAAGCTGCCTGTGTTAATTAGATGAACTGAGAGAACTTTCGGAGTTGACAATTCGGTATTGCTAAATCAAAGATACATTGGAAAACATGGGTGAAGGGCGAAGCCCTTCAAACGGATCAGGGAGGGGCGTTTGAGGGGAGGGAACGGACCCTCATTAAAGACAAACCCATCCTTATTTAGCAATACTGAATATTATCCCTTTGGTAGAGTTGCGATTCGGCTTTAATGGTGGTAGAACCGTGGTGGGAAAGCATTAGAGAGAGGTTTTACAAATGGATGATTTTTTGAACAATACAGTGCCACGGCGGGAGTTTTTAAAAGTAGGGGCCATTGCCGCAGGGAGTACTTTTGCGTTATCCAGCTTATTAAACGGTAAAGCTCTGGCAGAAACCATGAAACCAGCTACCTCCAAACGGCTTCAGGAAGATATGGCTCGATTAAAGCAAGAAATTGTCGACACCTTAACACCCAAAGACTACTCTCATCTCTTAGGGCATGTTGATGGACTCAGTGATAACCAACTGCGCCAGCATTTTAAGCTGTATGAAAACTACATCAATAAAACCAATTTACTGAATCAGCTTATTCGCAAAGCCGATCAAGAGATGCTCTCTGGAGCAAACCCAACCTACGCTCCTTATCGGGAAATGTTGGTAGAGTTGAGCTATGCCCATAATGGGGTTGTGCTTCATGAGCTGTACTTTGGCAACTTGGGCCATCATGGTGCTCCTCACAAAAACCTGGTTGCGGTTATTCAGGGAAGTTTTGGGTCTTGGGAGAACTACCTCAAGCATTTAATGGCGGCAGGAAAGGCTTCTCGTGGGTGGGCCATTACTGGCTTTGATATGCGAGACGGTCATTTAAGAAATTACGGACTGGATCAGCACAATCAGTGGGCGCCAGTCCATTTTTACCCCATCTTGGCCTTAGATGTGTATGAACATGCCTACATGATTGATTTTGGAACCAATCGCTCGCAGTATTTAGATGTTTTTGTGAACAACGTGAATTGGGAAGCGGTTTATAACCGCCTCTTGTTTGCGGTTCACCACTTGATGTCGGGGCCTGCTGCCACGGATTAGGAATTACTTTTTCGATTTTGCCAGGCTTCTGGATGATTTTGAAACAGCGGGGCCTTCAAATAAGTAGTTATCCAGGGTTTTTGAGAGGTTTGCCATTTCAATGGCATAAACAGCAGCATCTGAGCCTTTGTTGCCAGCTTTGGTGCCTGCACGCTCAATGGCCTGCTCAATGGTATCCGTGGTTAACACCCCATAAATTACAGGTGTCAGACCTTCTTGATTCAGATTCCCAATGCCTTTGGCCGATTCCCCAGCAACGTAATCGAAATGGGGAGTGTTTCCGCGAATAACGGCGCCCAGACAAATAACAGCATCAAATTTTGCAGTATCCACCAGTTTTGTGGCGGCAAAGGGAATTTCAAAAGCCCCAGGAACCCAAACCACGTAAATATCTTCTTTGGAAACGCCATGGCGAGAGAGGGTGTTGAGGCAGCCTTCCAGCAATTTTCCAGTGATAAATTCATTAAATCGGCCAACGACAATCGCCATTTTTAAGCCGGTTCCAACCAGTTCGCCTTGAATGGTGTTTTGTAACATAACTTTCTGATACTCCTTTATTGCTATATAAGATGGCCAAGCTTGAGGCGTTTTGTTTCCAGGTAAACTTCATTGTGTTGGGTTTTTTGGAGCGGCATGGCCACTCGTTCCATAATGTCTAGACCGTAACCTTCCAACCCCCTAATTTTACGAGGGTTATTGGTGAGCAGATTGAAGCTTTGCACCCCTAAATCTAAAAGAATTTGGGCCCCTACGCCATAATGTCTTAAATCGGCTGGAAATCCGAGATCAAGGTTGGCTTGAACCGTATCCACCCCATTTTCTTGAAGGGCATAGGATTTAATTTTATTTGTTAAACCAATACCCCTGCCTTCATGGCTACGGATATAAACCACAGCACCTTTGCCATGAGCTTCAATCATTTGCATGGCCGTGGCAAGCTGTGTACCACAATCACACCGAAGGCTTCCCAACACATCGCCGGTTAAACACTCACTGTGCATCCGGATTAAAGGCAGTGGGCCATCTTCATCGTCTAAATCTCCTTTTACCAGGGCCAGATGCTCAGACTGATCGAGGGTGTTTACATAGGCGTATACCTTAAAGTCCCCATGCTTTGTCGGTAAAAAGGCTTCTGCTTCCAGTTTTACAGTGCGCTCTGTTTGTAAACGATACGCAATAATCTGGGCAACGGTAATAAATTTAAGATGATGCTCTTGGGCAAACGCAAATAAATCGTTTCGACGAGCCATGGTGCCATCGGGGTTTAGAATTTCACAAATGACCCCAGCCGGTGTCAGGCCCGCTAATTTTGCCAGATCAACACTGGCTTCCGTTTGGCCAACACGTTCTAAAACGCCACCGGGTTTTGCTCTCAGCGGGAAAATATGTCCGGGACGGCGTAAATCCGTTGGAACCGCATCAGGAGCAACGGCCACTTGAATGGTGGTTGCCCGGTCATGGGCTGAAATACCCGTTGTAACCCCATATTTAGGATGTGCGTCGATACTGACAGTAAACGCCGTATGATGAGACTCGGTGTTTTGAGGTGTCATTTGATACAACTGAAGCTGTTCACACAGTTCGGGCGTTAAGGTAAGGCAAATGAGTCCTCGGCCCTTTTCGGCCATAAAGTTAATGATACCGGCTGTGATTTTTTCAGCGGCACACACCAGATCGCCTTCATTTTCACGATCTTCATCGTCTGCGACAATCACCATTTCGCCTCGTCGGATGGCTTCAATGGCTTCTTCAACGGTATCAAATTGGTCTGTTTCTGGATTCACAAAATCCTCCTTAAGACATCGCCGAGATAAATCCATTTTCTTGCAAAAAGGATTCATCGATTGAGGCATCATCTACTGCATGAAACACCGGGGATAAAAACTTTTTGACATATTTGCCCAATAAGTCGGTTTCAATATTTACGAGATCGCCGAGCATAAGCTGGTTCAAATTAGTATGGGTCAGGGTGTGAGGAATAATGGCAACCGAAAACCGACGGCTTTTTACTGTATTAACGGTGAGGCTAATGCCAGATAGGGTAATAGACCCTTTTTGGACAATATATTGGGCCAATGCATTATCAATAACTTCAAACTGTAGAATATAAGAGATCCCTACAGGTGTTTTAGAAATCAATTTTGCCAAGCCATCCACATGTCCCGTCACATAGTGTCCACCAATGCGGCTTGTGGGGGTAAGTGGGCGTTCCAGGTTGACAAGGCTCCCTTTTTTGAGGGATTTAAAGGTTGTTTTATCCAGTGTTTCCGGGGAGGCTTCAATGGTAAAGCCTGAACCATCAAAGGCGATAACGGTTGTGCAAACGCCGTCAATGGCAATACTGTCACCCTGTTTTAAATTTTCCAATATCGCTTTGGCTGAAACGATGATACGACTTCCACTGGGGGTATGTTGGACCGAAGCGACTGTGCCAACTTCTTCAATCAGGCCCGTAAACATCTTTTTCTCTTTATTTTTTGAAGTAATTTCAGATGCACCCACCTTAGCGCAAGCATAGGTTTTTTTCAATGTTTTTCATCATTTCATGAATTTAAGGAAATACTTGAAATGTGGGACGGTGTATTCAAGAATTTGAACCATGTATATTTATCTTCACATGCCGTTTTGCCTCTCACATTGTATTTATTGCGATTTCTATGTGGCGTTAAAAGCAACGATTGATCGGCGCCGTGCTTATCTTGATGCCTTGAAGCAGGAAATAACACACTGTTTATCGGGGCAGGAGAATGAACCAATTGAAACGGTTTACTTTGGAGGGGGTACACCCGCCTTGTTTTCATCTCCCGAAATTGCTGAAATCCTTGAGCATCTTCGGCTTTATGGAGTATTTTCTCCGGATGCAGAAATCACGCTAGAGGCCAATCCTGAAGGGATGACATCGCCACCACAGGACTATCTGAAAGTGGGGATTAATAGGATTAGCGTTGGGGTTCAGTCGCTTCAACCCAATGAATTAAAGCGCCTTTCCCGAATACATTCTCGGGATCAGGTGTATCGCTTTATAGACGAGTTGAAAACCGCTGGATTCAAGAATATTTCTATCGATTTAATGTATGGCGTTCCCGAACAAACCATGAAAACCTGGGAGGATACGCTGCATCAGGTGATCTCTCTTGACGTGCCCCATATTTCCATGTATGGCTTAAAAGTAGAAGCCGGAACAGGGCTCGCTAAGCTCATTGAAAAAGGGCGAATGAACCTACCGATTGATGATACAACCGTGGAGATGTATTTTTTAGGGGTTTCGTTGCTTGAGTCTCAGGGGGTTGAGCCTTATGAAATCAGTAACCTGGCAAAGCCTGGGTTTGAGTCACGTCACAATTTAAGCTATTGGGATAACGAACCCTTTTGGGGATTTGGCGTGAGTGCCCATGGCTATGTGGATAACCAACGCTATGAAAACCCCCGGGATTTAGAGGCGTATCTCGAAAATCCAGGATTGCGGGCTGCGATTTACCCATGTTCAGAGCAGGAAAAACTGGAAAATGCCTTTATTTTTGGACTCCG
>JANWIO010000048.1 GCA_025449835.1 Vampirovibrionales bacterium | reverse complement strand
ATCATCACGGGCTTCTCGGATTGCCCTCGCCGGATTTAATGCCGTTAAATCAGGCGTTATCGTGAAAAAAACTGAAACAATCTGGTGTACAGAGATATTATTTTGCTTTATCAGCGTCTCAATAAGCTCCTCAATTCCCGACCGAATTTCATCTGCCTGGTCATTGGAAACGGTAATGGCGCCACGAACCCCAAAAAACATTCTTTAAAAGCCTTCCTCTTGATATAGATTTAGTTGTAGTATAACGAAAGAACACCTTTTGAAAAATAAGGTTGAATAAAACTGCTTTTGTAGTAAAAAAAGTAACAAGATCTTTATTGCACTGTCCCAAAAACGAACGAACCCAATACCAAAAGCAGAGGAAATCATTTTGAAACAAACCGTTCCGGGTTCCAGAGAGAATAGGAGAAAGAGCGTTTATGGTTGATATTTTAGTTGCTGATGATGACGCAGAAATTGTTGATTTACTTCGGCTCGACTTAGAGCTGATGGGGTTCTCCATTGATTTTGTCAGTGATGGACTTGCAGCTTCTAAAAAAGCCGAATCAAAACGTTATGATCTCTTTATTTTAGATGTGATGATGCCCAAAATGGATGGTTTTGAATTGTGTAAAAAGCTTCGAGGCATGCGTCTCTCTGCAACCACACCCATCATCCTACTTACCGCAAAGGGAACCATTGAAGATAAGATTAGAGGCTTTAATGCCGGTGCAGATGACTACCTCGTGAAACCGTTTGAATTTCAAGAGCTCATGGTCCGGATGCGTGCCCTATTTCGACGAACGGGTACGTTAAAAAACCAACAATCTCAACGCAAAAATGAACTTCTTGCGGCAGGGGATATTGAAATTCTTCCCACCTCCTTAGAATGTCGAATCAAGGGCAAGGTTGTTAAACTGACCCCCACTGAATTTGAAATTTTGTATTGCCTGATGCAACACGTTGGCGAGGCTGTGGGCTTGGGAACGATTTTACAGGAAGTTTGGGGCTACGAAGCCGATGAAGATGTCCGAATGCTCCGGGTTCATGTGGGGGGTCTGCGTCAAAAGATCGAAGAAAACCACAAACACCCACAATATTTACAAACTGTTACAAATGTCGGTTATCGATTGATTGTAAACCCCGAATCCTCTGAAACTAGCTTAACGGGTATGAGTACCAGCTACCAGAGGTAAAGCAATTTTTTCAAAGCATTTTCAGAGGCGAGATAGGCGCTTTAAACGGAACATTCTAAAGCAGACCGCTATTTTTGCTCATGATAAAATATCAACAACATGAACAAGGGTTTGCAGTAACAGTTGGAAGGATTCCACTCCCTTAAATACAGAAAAACAAGGTACCGCCAATGAACGAGTGGAAACGGTTTGGTCAAAAAATTCTCGGAAAAAAAAGAAATGCCACCCAGAAGAAACCCCAGCATCGCTGGATTCCGGAGGCTTTATATCGACGCATTGTCCGCCCCGTTCCAAAGCTAAGGCTATCTCACCAACTCTTAGGCTTTTTTGTATTAATTGTTTTGTTTCCCCTGTTGGTTCTTAGTTTTAGTATTTACAGCATTAACCAAAAAGCCGTTGGCAAACAAATCAACCGCTTTACAGAGCATACCGCAGAAGTCACCTATGAAGAGTTAGCGTCTGAAATGACTTGGCAGGAAGAGCAGGCCAAGCTGGCAGGAGAATATTGGAATGTCATCCTCTCCATGCGCTCTCATGCCAAAAGAGAAAAACTGATTCAGCAGTTCTTTAAAACTTACCCCGATTATGAAGCCGTTTCATTTTATGACCCAACCGGCAAGCAGATCCTTTTATTCCATTCTGCAAAAGCCCTTTACTCGGATCCGCAACTTCCAACCACCTTGGCCAAAATACCCAAAACGGTGCAAGTGAAGCTGGATTTTCATCCCAAAACCAAGAAAACACCCACACCACTTTACTCTCTTAAACTCGTCATTCCGGCCAAATTGATTCCTGATAGCAATCGGCCACTAGGGGCCATCGGCTTCTTTAAACGTTTTCCGTACCTTGGCAATCTCATTACAGAACGATTTAAGACCTTTAATAGTGGCTTTGTCATTACCAACCCTAAAGGGGTTATTATTGCAGGTCCCCCTCAGTTAGTGTCCCAAAAATTGTCACCCGATGATTTTAAGTTATACCAGTCTCTAAAAGAGGGCGGCACGACAGAGTTTTACAGCCGAAGGCAATCCTATCATATTTTTCCCTCTGAAGAAAACCAAAACGATCCCAAGCTGCAACGCGTCATTATTAAAATGCCCCATTTAGGCTGGGGGATTATTATTGAATCACCTTACCGGATTCAACGTTATTACGTTTTAAAAGCCCGTACACAATCTGTTGGCTTAGTGTTTCTGTGTATTTTACTGATTATTGTTCTGGGATTATTCTATTCTCGTGGGATTAACCGGAATTTTCGACAACTGATTAAGGGGATTAAGGCACTTGCAGAGGGCCGATACTCTCGAAGGATTCGATTAATTACAAAGTCTTGGACGCCTTACGAAATTGTATATTTAACTGCTGAGGTTAACCGGATGGCTGGCAAGATCTCCAGTGCCTGGACCAGTATCCAGGAACTCAACCAAGAATTGGTCTATAAAAACCAGCAAGACCTTTTTATTGCCCAGGCAACCCAGCGTTTACACAGTAGTTTAGAGTTAGATGCGGTTTGTGAAACGGCAACCCAAGTTCTTTCAGAGCGTCCTGAGATTTTAGGCGTATTGCTGTATTTACAAACAGAGCCTGGAAAATTTGAACTCACCGCAAAATCACTTCCGAAATTGTTTTATACCCTAACCAACAACCTTGATGAAGAAACACTTCAACAAGTTGAAAACCATCCACTGTTTGACCAAGCGATTCAGCGACATACAACGGTTAACGCCTCTCAAGAGAACCTGCCATTTCTGAATAAAGAAACCTTTGCAATCCTTCAGCCCATCTTTTATCAAGAACACCCCATTGGATTATTGGCCCTCATTAAAGCCCAAGAACCTGTGGAAAACACTGTGGTGTTTGACGATGCCATGATCATCGATCTCATTTCCAGCCAGATTGGGGTTGCCATTCAACAAGCCCGCCAGTGGGAACAGCTTCAAAAAGCAAATAAACAGCTGGCCAAGCTGGATGAACTAAAGTCAAACTTAATTGATACGGTAAGCCATGAGCTTAGGACCCCGCTAACCAACATCAAAGGCTATACTTCCCGACTTATCCGGAACGAACAAACCCTCGACTCTGCAACCAAAATAAAGAGTTTGAAAGTGATTAAGCAACAAGCCGATCGGTTGGGTCGACTTGTCGAAGATCTACTGGTCATCCCGGAACTCGAACAAAAAGAAGGCATCCGAGTCTTCCCCGATCGGGTCAATTTGGATGAATTGGTTCATCGATGTGTCAATTTCATCGAAGAAAAAGCCAATCGGGAAATTCAGATTCCAGAATTACCAGAAGAGCTTGATGTTTTGGTTGATCCTGACCGAATGGAGCAAGTTATCTTGAATTTACTGGATAATGCCATTAAATATTCTCCAGAGGGTAGCGCCATTCAGGTGAGTGCTCGCCAAAGCTCTGAGACCATGGTTTGTATTCAGGTCTTTAATGTTTCAGACCCCATTTTGCCGGACGAGTTAGCAACCCTATTTAGCAAATTTAAGCGCCTTGATGAACGTTTAACCCGTACAACCCGTGGTACCGGCCTGGGCTTATTTATTACAAAAGGCCTCATTGAAGCCATGGGCGGCTCAATTTGGCTGGAAGGACATGAGGGATTTCGGGTCTTTATTGAGATCCCACTGTTTGAACCTCAATCCTTCCCAACAGACTTTGAAACAGTCATAATGTCAACATAAGGTCAATAGGAGTAAAAACTTCGGATGGATATTAAAAATGAAAAAGGCGATGTCTTGATAACCGTTGAAGGTGAATCTTTGTCGGGCAGTGATTTTTATAAAAAAGAACTTCCTGCCGTTGACTTTCGTCAAGCCGATCTGACCCGCACTCGATTTTATGCCGCCAATCTTCAGTCTGCCAATTTTCAAGGGGCCACCTTGAAACGCGTTGATTTTCAAATTGCCAATTTGCAAAACGCAAACTTAAGACAAGCCGACCTCTCCTACGCCAATCTTTTGGATACGGATTTGCGGGGTGCGGATCTGTCAGAAGCGAACCTAAAATGGGCCGTTTTTAAAGGCACCAAGTACGATAAACTGACCAAGTTTCCCAAAGGCTTTAAACCTAAAGATTACGAGATGACTTGCTTAAACTAAGCCATCGCTTACTTTAATCGGAAATTACCTTATTTTCAGCCATTCACCACTGTGTTTGGTCTTAGTTTTACTTGTTCGCAGTGCGTTTTATGCTTTATCACAAAAGCGAAAACGTAAATAATATTCACAATTGAGCAGTTTTTCGCCTTGACGGCTTTTAGTTCTATTAACCCAACATGAACAAAGGAGCTTCATAGATGCATATTCGGTTTGGCACCCTTTATAAAATCCAACAATTCCGAAAAGAAGGAGCTTCCCAACCGAGCTCGTTCACCTGGCAAGACAAAGAGCAGTTATTAAACACCTGGATTTCAGAAAATCGCAACCAGCCGACCAAAGTTAGTATGCTCAGCAGTAATCGACAAGATATTTTGTATTTAGACGGAGACGATGCAAAACGTTTCCGCAATCGAGACCCTAAAGCTGACTTAAAAACGTTGAAACAAACTGAAATTGAGCCCAAGGCACAGCCCGCCGAAGTCATTTATCAAGAAGATCTCCATGAAACAAATTATTATGGACGTTTTACGATTAAAGACGTCCGTCCGCTCTGATTTGTTGAGAAACGATTATTAAGAGAATTTCACACCAACTTGAACTCCATTTTTGCCTAAAATAAGATATTTAAACAAAACAAAAGGTTTAAGATGGAGTTAAGACATGATGAAAATCACTGGCAATACAAACTATCGAGCCACCCAATTACCTCAAATCTCCCATGTTCAGTTTGGAAAAAGAGTTCTGGTATCCAAGACCTCGGTGGGTGAGATTATCCATGCATCAAAGCCGAAACCAGTGGCATTACACAATATTGATACTGAAGGGCTCTTAAACCTAGTAGTCGGAGCTTCTTGCGGAGCAGCCGCTATTTTCAGCGATTTTCATCCTGTTTTAACCAGCATTGTTGCTGGTCTTTCACTTGATCAGCTGGGAAAAGCACTCTTTAAAAATATCACTGTTGAAGTGCCTGATAAACCACTGCCTGGCCCCTTTATTAAACAACCTTCATCAGAAACAACCCCAAAGAGTCTCCCTCCCACAGAAGAAGTTTAACTGTTATAAAGCCGAAACAGCGTATTTAAATCCCGTTGACTGATGGTTTGGATCGGTGGCCCAAGATATTGCTTAACCGTTGGTGGTTGATAGACGGGTAAGCCAATAAACTGGCCAATTGTTCGGCTGGCAAGAGAACGAACCGCATTTTGAATAAAGGCATTTTTCACTTGCTGATAATTAGGCTCTGCCATTAAGTCCTGATTGTTATCACTATGAGCATTAATGCCAAGCGCATGGCCTATTTGGTGCATCAATGCCGATTTTAATGCACCAGAAACCACTCCCACATAGCTGGCGGGATCCTGCATCCGGATAACCTCCTTTTGAAATGCAATCCGCCCCACAGAATCTGTCTGTGTTGCCACTACCTGTGTTTCACCCAACTCACTATTAGAAACATTGGTCACCCAAGTCAATTCAATGCTTGCCTGCCGAGGATCGGGAACCAACACAATGTTCACATATTTTTGCCATTCTGCCACCGCATCTCTCACAGCTTGTTGATCAGCTTGCGACATGCCTTGCGAATAGGTTAAATGAAACGTAATGGGAAACTGCTCCCAACGGCCTGCATTGGGGGCCTGAAGACTATAATAATCACCTGCATTTGGATTGTATGTAAACTTGAGACCCGTCGTCGTATAAGCTGGTGTTCCCCATGTTGTTGGCGCAGTTGTTGTGGGCATTGTATAAGTGGGAGTTGCTGTAGGTGGATAATATGTTGGGGTTGTTGTGGCTGGTGGATAATACGTGGGGGGTGTTGTTGCCGGAGCCGTATAGGTTGCAGATCCTTGAAGCGGATATCCATAACCTGGCGCTGTTGTGGGTGGAGGATAAGTTGTGGGAGGATAGGTTGCCGGGGCGGTTGTGGGATACCCGGTAGCAGGAGGCGGGTAAGTTGTGGTTGGCGGATAATATTGTGCTTGTGCCATGGCAGATAGTCCACCTTGGGTCCCAATCACCCCCAGCATAATAAAATAACAAGCATTTAAAACGGCTTTTCTTCCAATCATCGAACATCCTCTCCATCTTATGATTCATTGAAAAGTGCATGCACCAAGAACCTTTAAGAAGCCAACAAGATTTATAAAGGCTGTGTCCGCTTATCATATCGCTCTTCAGCCTAAGGCTCCTTAAACCGGTGATCATAGTTTGACGCGTTTTTTTGAAAAGTCCAGCCGTAAAATGGAAGAATGATTTCGTAGAAGCTTCCGATTCGCTAAATATTTAAAAAACGAGATATTTAAGGGTAAACCACCAAATGCATCATTTCCATATCATCATAATCAATACGTCCCGGCTCAGGGTAATGGAAACCTGCTTCAATTTCTAAGGTATTAACCCCCTGTAAATGTAAAAGGTCCTTAGGCAGCATAATTTTCTGGTCATCACCATTCACTTGCACCCTGGCGATAAGATTGCCGTTAAGCTTAACCAGCAACGGGCTGGCATTTACCCCGATATGGTTGCCACTAAGATAATGGGCCATGGCTGTATCTAAGCCAATAATGCTGCCAATTTTAAGACAGGGTGAGTTAGACAGCGCCACCCCATCCAAAGAGAACTGATATCGCATTGCCGGACCATCTGGCGGTTTACGAAACTCTGCCGCTGCACTGGAAAAAGGGGAAAAACTCCCATCTCCCAAATGCCGGAGTTGCGTATCCAAAACAATACCTTGTGCCTGTTTTTGAAGCCGAATGGTAAATTTAGGTGGAGCATCTTTACTAATACTCACTGAAAATGGGAAATATCCCGGCTTTTGAACGCTCATAATCACCGGCTTCTGGCCAAAGAACCGAGGAATCTCGTATTCACCGTTGGCATTGGTTTTCATTGAGAATCCCTGATCCGGCAATGAAACCTGAGCTCCCGCAAGAGGTTGCCCCGTCTTTGCATCGATAACTTGGCCTTGCAGCTTATCCGAAACGGGCTTTGCAGTTTGCTCAACTCTCCCCTTCAAAACTTCCTGAGCAAAAGCGTTGGGAATACACTGATTTGAGGGGAGTAATACCAAAAACATCGCCAAGCAGGCCAAGATACCCAACCCCCAGGTTATCTTAAGCAAGAGCTTCTGTCGCAAAAATCCATTTATCATGCAATTTTTCTACCCCATGATATCTATTGATCATATTGACATATTTTGTGAGGTCATTACCATCAGAATATTGAAGAAATCTAGTGAAATATCGAATAAACTCAGTATTAACCTATCTGATTTTTCACTTGAACGCAATCGATTTCATCAACTTGGATTAACCCAATTTTTGGTTGGACAAAGGATCGTCATTTCTTATGATTCATCAGGTTGTTGCAGCACCCAAGCATATTCCAGAGCAAGAGGGGCTTCAGTTTGCCCTCTCCCATAACATTGGGTATGAAATTCCTAGTTTTGTTGAACCTGAACTTCTGGAAAACCCTGAGCCCCACTTGTCCCATTGGAAAAAGGCATTGGAATCTCTTAGCGGCTTGTTAACCCTCCATGGACCGGTTTATGATTTAAATCCGGTAAGCTTAGACCCGAAAATTGCAAAAGCATCCCAGTTACGGTATACCCAAGCAGCTGATGTGTGTAAAGCATTAGGATGTCGGTATTTGGTGGTTCATTCGCAGTTTAGTACCATTTTTTCGGTGGCTCAAATCAAGCAGGAATGGTTGTCTGCCAGTGTTGATTTTTGGCAACAATTTGCCGAAGAGGTGCTTGAAGGCACTCCCACGTTATCAGTTGCCATTGAGAATTTTATGGAAGAAGATCCCGAACAGCTTCGTGAATTAATTGATGCAATCAATCATCCCCAGGTAAAAGCCTGCCTGGATACAGGGCATACCAATATTTTTTCAAAGGTTCCGCCCATAACCTGGCTGGATGTGCTGGAGAATCAATTGGTATATATCCATTCTCACAACAATTACGGCCAATTTGACGAACATCGCGGTTATAAATACGGTTCTGTTGAGATGGAAGGCTTCTTAAACCATCTTGTTCTGTTACCCTACAAAATAAACCTGGCATTAGAAATCTTTAACCACCCTGAACTTGAGGAAAGCTATAAGATCGTCCAGCATTTCCGGAGCATCCAATGTGAACAATACCCCGAGCAATCCTTTTTAATTTAGCGTTGGAGGAGCAGGGGGAGTTGTAACAGGAGCTGGACTGGGCTCAATAGACTCTAAAAGCTTGGTGGTTTGAATAACATTTTGAATGCGGTCTTGCTCATTCTGATCTTGCGTACGTGCTAAAGCGATTTTACAGGTTTTAATGGACTCCTCGTACAGTTTAAGCTGCCGGTAGGCCATGCACTCTCCAAAAATATAGTTATTATTCTGCGGCGCCAATTTGGAAGCAACCTTATATTCCTGCAAGGCTGCATCGGGGTTATTCAATTTTAAGAAAACACTGGCAATATCCCCATGAAGGGCTGGATTATCAACATCCACTTTTAAAGCATCATTATAAGACTCCAAGGCGTCAACATATTGGCCGAGTTTCTCATAAATGGCCCCTTTTAAGTAGTACACTTTCTGATTCTTTGGATCTAATTTCTGGATTAATTGCACCTCAGCAGTTGCTTTGTCTAACCGATCCGTGTAGAGGTACACCCATCCTAAATCCATATGGACCTGGATATTATTGGGATCTTGGGCCAAAACCTGACTGAGTTCTGAAAGTGCTTGCTGAAAATGCCCTGTTTTCAAATGGGCTTCTGCCCGGTCCATGAGTTGCTGTCGGGTTAAGTGGGGCGTGCGGTGACACCCTGAAAACCACAACAAAGAACTCACAAGAATACTGAGTAAAAGCGATGAAAAAATATGTCTGGGGAGAACAGCTTGCATTGAAATATGGACGATGCTATATTAAACTTTCAAATTATATCATAATACGAGTCAATATAAGATTAAATCAGAGGCTTACAGAGACCTATGACGGTGACACCCCAAAAAACACAAGAACTTTGTGCCGAATTCGGTAAAACTCAGAACGACTGTGGTTCTCCTGAAACGCAAGTCGCCATTTTAACAGAACGCATCAATCATCTGACAGAACACCTTAAAGTTCATAAAAAAGATTTCTCCACACGCCGAGGTCTTTTAAGAATGGTTGGCCAACGTCGTCGGCTTTTAAACTACATGAAAGACCATCGTGAACCAGAAGCTTACAAAACACTTCTGAATAGGCTGAGTTTAAGAAAATAAACTCTTTTGGCCAAGCAAATAATTGGTTTTAGCCCAATGACAAAGTTTTTTTTACTTTGTGGTTGGGTTTTTCCGCTATAGAAGGTGGTTAAAATGCAAAAAGTTTGTATCTTCGTGCTTTTTGCGTAAAATATTAGGGATACAAGATAAGTTATAGATGAGATAAAGAAGACAAAATATGGAATTTCAAATTGTTGAACAAGAATTCACCATTGATGGTAAAAAAGTTACCCTCAAAACCGGCGAAATGGCAAAATCCGCAAACGGTTCAGTGTTGGTCACCTCTGGAGATACCGTTATTTTAGTGACGGCCACGGGGAGCAAAAAACCACGCCCTGGTATCGATTTCTTCCCCCTCTTAGTAGACTACGAAGAAAAAATGTACGCTGTTGGAAGACTTCCTGGAGGTTTTATTAAACGAGAAGGTCGTCCTTCAGAAAAAGCGGTTCTGACATCTCGCTTAATTGACCGTCCCATTCGTCCTTTGTGGCCTGATGGTTACCGGAAAGATGTACAAATTGTGGCAACCCCTCTCAGTGTGGGTCCTGAAAATCCACCGGATACTCTCAGCGTTTTAGGCGCCTCCGCTGCATTGGTCCTTTCTGGTCTTCCTTTTCAAGGGCCTATTGGAGCAATTCGGGTTGGCATTGTCAATGGAGAACTTGTCGGCAATCCAAGCTATGAAGAAAGTGAAAAAAGTGAGCTGGATCTTATCGTTGCAGGAACAGCAGACTCTATCTTAATGGTTGAGGCTGGTGCACAGTTTGTGAATGAAGAAACCTTGCTGCGGGCTATTGATTTTGCCCATGGCGAAATTAAACAGCAAGTTCAAGCTCAACTTGAATTTGCCAAAAAATGTGGCGTTGTACGCCAAGAGTTTGTACCTGACGAGGATTTGACACCACTCATCGATTTAGCACTCAAAACCGTTGAATCTGATGTGGAAGCCGCTTTCCATGATTTTGATCGAGAATCTCGTCAAGCCAAATTAGAAGCAGCTCGAGAAAAATTCGATGAAACCATTGCAGCACTTCCCGAGGAAGATTCCATTAAAGTGCTTATTGCATCATCCCAATTAGATTTTGTCTCTGATGTCTTCAAAAAAGTGGAAAAGAAAGTCATGCGTCGCATGATTATCAAGGAAAACGTTCGGGCCGATGGACGAAAACCTGATGAAATTCGCCCAATTACATGCAGAGTGGGACTTTTACCCAGAACCCATGGTAGTGCACTCTTTACCCGTGGAAATACACAGGTTCTTTCACTATGTACTTTAGGCTCACCAGGAGATGCACAATCTTTAGATGGTGTTGATCCCAAGACTGAAAAGCGTTGGATCCATCATTATAGCTTCCCAGGTTTCTCTGTTGGAGAAGTAAAACCGTTAAGGGGTGCAGGCCGTCGTGAAATTGGCCATGGCGCCTTAGCAGAAAGAGCTATTTTATCTGCACTTCCTGAAAAAGAGCAGTTCGCCTATACCATTCGAGTCAATTCTGAAGTTTTAGAATCCAACGGCTCAACCAGTATGGCCAGCACATGTGGCGCATCTCTTGCCTTAATGGATGCAGGTGTTCCCATGTCAACACCAATTGGTGGCATTGCAATGGGTCTTATTAAAGAAGGCGATGAATACAAAGTGCTTTCTGATATTCAAGGCGTCGAAGATTTTCTGGGTGACATGGACTTTAAAGTCACTGGAAACGAAACCGGCGTAACTGCCCTGCAAATGGATATTAAAATCGGCGGCATTTCCCTTGAAATTATGCGAAATGCACTAGAACAAGCCAAAAAAGGCCGTCTACACATTCTCAGTAAAATGGCAGAAGCGATTACAGAGCCTCGTGAAACATTATCGGAATGGGCTCCCCGAATGATTACCATGCGAATTCCACAAGATACCATTGGCGCAGTCATTGGGCCTGGTGGAAAAACCATCCGCGGAATCATTGAAGAAACGGGTGCTACCATTGATATTGAAGATGACGGATTGGTGACAATCACATCCGTTACAGGTGATGGTGGTGAACGTGCCAAAGCTATCATTGAAAAACTGACCATGAAAATTGAGCGTGGCTTAATCACAGAAGGTCGCGTGGTTCGCATCATTCCAGCAGGTGCCTTTGTAGAACTGACACCTGGCAAAGATGGGATGGTTCACATTTCACAACTGGTTAACCGACGCGTTGAGAAAGTAGAAGACATTCTCAGCGTTGGCGACAAAGTGGTTGTGAAAGTGGTTGAAATTGATGACCGAGGACGGGTTAACCTCACAATGAAAGGTGTAACACCTGAAGAACTCGCCCAATTCCAACCAGAGAACATACAACAAGAGACCTTAACAACTGTACCTCAGTGATCACCCCCCTACTGGATTCTCTAAAAACTGAGGTTCAACGGCAACGCCTTCGCTTTCATGTGCCAGCTCATGCTGGTAATGGATTCTTTGATGAGGCTTTAAGCCTTCAGTCAAATCTCTATTCTTACGACCTCACTGAGCTGCCTCCTTTAGATGTATTGGGGGCACCAGAAGGGGTTCTGAAAGCATCTCAAAAACAGGTGGCAGACCTCTTTGGAGTGCAGGACAGTTATTATCTTGTCAATGGTGCCTCTACGGGAATAATGGCAGCCCTTTTGGCATGTAATCTCCATGAGGGCGATGCGGTACTGGTTGCCAGAAACTGCCATCGTTCTGTGATTCATGGTCTGATTCTGACAGGCGCAGAGCCGATTTGGTTACTTCCGCAACAACTTGAACCGTGGGGGCTTTGGGGTGAAATAAACCCAGCAGATCTTGAGAAGCAGCTTCAAGAAAACTCTCAGATTAAAGCATTTGTAATGACTCACCCCACATACGAAGGAATTGGGTCTGATATCAATGCCATTGCCGCCATTTGCCATCAACATAATGCCACGCTTATTGTCGACGAGGCCCATGGAAGTCTGTGGCCCCTCTCAGATTTGCGCCCTCACTCCGCCATCACCGCCGGCGCCGATGCAGTGATTCACTCTTTACATAAAAGTGGGGGAAGTTTAACACAAACCGCCCTACTGCACCTTCCAAACCGATCCCAAATAAAACCTGAAGTGGTTCAACAGGCTTTAAATGTCCTCCAAACAACCAGCCCTTCTTACATCTTCCTGGCCAGTTTGGAATCCACGTGCGCTTATTTAGCCAGTGCAGCAGGTCAAAAGCAAATTCAACAGAGGCAAGATGAGGCTGCAAATTTTAGAGATTTGGTTCAAACGACACTTTCAACCATAGAGGTTCTCTCTAAGCCCCTCATTCAGAATCATCTTCAAATTTTTATCCGTTCCAGCAAGCTATCGGGAGAAGATCTAGCGACCTGTCTTGAAGAGAAACACGATATTGCGTTTGAAGCTTACTCAACCAAAGGCGTCCTTCTGCTGTTGAATTTAGGGCTCCCAGAAACAGCCTTGTCACAACTCCAGCAAGCACTTCAAATCATCGACAAAGAGTCCCAGAATCTTCCTAATATGAGCCCTCCCCCTATCCGTTTTGACTTACCCCAAACCCACCTTTCACCTCGCAAAGCCTTCTTTGCAAAAGGGCACCTCGTCGAGCGAGAAAAATCGATTGGGCGTATTTCCAAACAGATTGTTGCAAGCTGCCCACCAGGGATACCCATATTAATCCCCGGAGAGATCATTTCGGAATATCATATTCCGTTGCTTCCCCAATCGATTCAAGTGATTACAGAGCCTGTCTAAAACAAAGCATCTGCTACTTTTTCCCGGTATCAAACAGATTAATAATGGTTCCAATGGAAGCATTTGAGGCTTGCATTGCCTTGGCATTTGCCGAAAAACTATTGGAAGCCAGTTTTAAATTCAACGCTTCTGAGACGAGATCCACACCAAAAACACTTTCTCGTGTTTGAACAATGGATTTAACCCCACCGTTATTCGGTAAAGACTCCGAGCTAACCTCTGAAACAGGTGTTGGCGGCCCAACATTGGCTACAGCAATGTTATTGGTGGCCGCATCCATCCGTAGCATCGAATCATGAATCCCCGTTGCAGAAATGGCTAAACTCGACATCCACTCATCCTAATTTGCCCAAAAGCGCTCTAAGGCTATCATGCCCCAGGCTAACCAATTTCAAACCCAATGTTACCGATCTCGGTAAAATTGTTACCCAAGAAAAAGATTCTCAATCGGGATAAATTTACCGCCGTTAGGCCGTCGGAACTTTTAATAACTGTCGGGCAATTTCATGGGCAAAGGCCTTAGCAGCATGTGGGCCATTAGAAGTAACAATATTTCCATCTACCACAACATCTTGCTTAATATAGGTGGCTTTACCCTTCCTAAAGGCTTCTATTGATTCAGGCATTTCCCACACCGTTGCACTTTTACCCTCTAAAATACCGGCATTGGCCAAAACAGCCCCTGATAAACAAATGGCTGCAACAACTTTGCCATCTTGATTGCATTGGCGAATCAATTGTTGAAGGGATTGCTCGTCCCATAAATAAGTAAGAGAGCCCATGCCACCGACAATCACCATGGCATCAAAATTCTTCGAATCTTGTTCATCGAGGGTTTCTTGAACAGTCCAAGTTTTACCCAGCATCCCTTTTGCTTCACCCTTCGCCGTGCTGGCAACTGTCACAGACCAGTGCTGGTCTTGGGTAAAATAATCATAGGGCTCAAAAAATTCCTCATCTCGAAATTCCGAGGGGGCAATTACCATTAAAATTCGCTTATCTGTCATAACAAACCTCCTTCTGGCTTTAGCCAATACCCATTCCCATGGATAATATTTCGCTTCCATTCTACCCCAAAGATACCTTTAAGGGATAACCGCTTCTTGCCAAACCGGTAAACCGCTACAAAAAAAAGACCCAGTTTAAAAAACTGGGCACAATATCACCTGGACAAACCAGGAGATATGGTTAGCACACGATTTAAGATAAAACAGATACCCCTCGTAGGCAATAAAAGAATTTCATCAATTTTGGTTAAGCCCCCCAAGAGATCCTATCGAACCCTAACGAAAGTAATCTCCTGCTTCAATTCCCCATGTCGGTATTTTAATGTGAGGAGGCAATCTTCCGAAAAGACGAAAGCCTTGTCCAACAAAGCGAGTTTTTAATAATTTCTAACAACAATCAAATCCAGCCAAATAAGGCCTATTCATTTTTTATTTTAGTTTTAAAATACATGGATGGGGAGATTGATGAATCTTCAATAGGTTTGGGAGAGGTTTTTATCCATTGTGAGCAGGATACCGCACTCGATTTATCATTACCAACATCAAATGGTAACCATGTTACCCACGTCAAACACTGTTGGTCAAAGCAAAATGTCGGTTCAGATGCCCCCACCGGTTCGCATCAAAACAATACACTCGTCGGATATCCGGTTTGGCCAAAACTTGTGGAAGCGGATTCAAACGACCTTGAAAAGAACACAAAAACCCGATCATCACATTCCGAACTTTGTTGAAAATTTTGCCGAAGCCGTGTTTATCAATGACAACGAGCAAGAAATCACAGGAAAGGACATTTTAAAGTATTTTGTGGCAAACAAGCGCCGACTCGATGGACAACCCGGTGAACCCAATTACATGTTTGGCCAGGATGCGCCCGGAAAAGCCTATGGCAGTAGATATGCGTGGGTTCTTGATAAAATCTTTGGATTCCAAAGTAAAGAAACCAATCTTTCCATGCTTCGCCTGTTAACTTTGGATGATTTGCTGAGCCTACAAGAAAACAAAGAAGAGGATTCACCAGCAAATCCACTTTATCTCTCTCAAAAAGCCCAAAAACTCCTGCGCCTTGCCAATATGGTTCCTGAAGAAAGGGCAGCTTATTTAAACAAATACCCCTATAACTATCCGGCAGTATCAAACAGCCACCAACCGCCCCCTACATCGCAAGAGAATTCTCAGAAAAGCCCCCCAGGAATGCCTTATGGCGCTTATGGCTATGTTCGCCCCCAAATCCAACCAGGTATCTTTAAACGATTTAAAATACTCCTGAGGTATGCGATTCCCCTTGGCGGAGCCCTTGGGATTGTCTATTATCTGACGTCTACACCCTCTGAATCCATATCGCAAAATGATCCCATTCAGCAACCTGCCACTAGTCCATCGATTTCAGCAGAAAAAACGCCAAGTTCTACGCAATTACCACAAGAAAATCAACTTAAAACTGTTGAGCAGGCCCTTACCCTTGCTAAAGCTGGAAAGTTCAAACGGCAGGTAACCGAAGTGAACCATCATAACGGGTTTTACTCCTATCAATTTAAGTCGATGTATGAAGCGGGCGCACGTGTTGGACGCACCTACACATTGCCTTACGTTCAGGAAACCCAGCGACAAATGTTGCTCAATGGTTTGCGGGATGCCCGTTTTTCTGTTGAAGCCAGTGAGAAAAGTGATTCCATTACCAACCATCCAGAGTATTTAATCGGCGGAACCCTTATGGCACTCGTTGCAGTGTCAATTCTGGTTCACTTAAGAAACCGTAAAAACAATGCAAAAATGAGAGGAAGACGTCAGGAATTCCTGCAAAGACAACTTCCGCAAAACACACCCTCCCCCGACCGCGAAAATTTATTTCTCCCAAACAACAAAGGATTTGAAGTTGATATTACACCCAAAGAACGCTTTTCAGATGTCGGTGGCAACTATTTGGCAAAAAGTGAACTGATTTCCTTTTTGAATAAACTCCAAAAACGATTGTCTGGAGACAATATAGAACTATCCAAAGGGATTGCTTTTGAAGGGCCACCTGGCACAGGAAAAACACTTTTGGCAAAGGCTCTTGCCGGCGAAGCTGGTGTTCCTTGTATTGACCTAGGTGGGTCAGATTTTGATGAAATGTTTGTTGGTGTCGGCGCCAGCCGGGTTCGGGACTTATTTAGAACAGCCCGAGAACAAGCATACGAGCATGGGGCGTGTATCATCTTTATTGATGAAATTGATTCTGTTGGAAAACGTCGGGAAAAGCACGGCAGTTCTGGCTCAAGTGAGCGAGAAAACACCCTAACAGCCCTATTAAAGGAAATGGATGGCTTCCGTCCCCGAGAAAATATATTTGTGCTTGCCGCAACAAACCGATATGACATGTTGGATCCGGCGCTTAAACGACGGTTCACCCAGTCGATTAGTGTCGAAAACCCCCAGAGTAATCAAGAAAGACAAGAAATTCTCCAGATTCACCTTAAGCGGCTTTGTAAAAAATATGGGCTTACCTTGGATACCCCACAAAGCATCGATGCCATGGCATCCCTGACGCGGGGGCTTTCTGGAGACGCCCTTTACAAAACGGTTCATGGGGCAATCGACATCACCATGGATCAGAATCGTCAAACCATTACGTTGGATGATTTGGTGGAAGGTTTCCAGTCCCATCAATTTGGCAAAAAGGTGGGGATTCCCATTGGCAACGCTGAACGTGAAAAAACGGCACATCATGAACATGGCCATGGTCTACTGGGTTTGGCCTCTGGTATTTCACCCTTTATTGTCTCCATGTTCCAACGAGGTAAAAGCCTGGGCAGGGTCGCTCTCGATCCGCGCTTTTTTAGTGAGGTCTCTCGAACGAAAAAAGACTATCTGGCAGAGTATTTAATCTTGGTTGGCGGAACTACTGCCGAAGAAGCAGGCTATGGTGATTTAGGCCGCACATCAGGCCATGCTGGCGATCTGGAGATGCTCGATCAAAAACTTCGACAGATGCTCACACTGCGATTTTTAGATACCCAATATGCTCCCAATGTATTGAATTCTCAGACGCCGTTTTCAGAGAGTCAAATGAAACTGGCTGAACAGTTTAACCAACAGGCCCTTCAAGCGGCCAATGCCATTATTCAGAAGGTTGGGCCTGAACGGATGTCAAACATGGTGAAAGAAAGCTTAGAACTGGATAAAGAGTTAATTGGCCCAGAGGCGCTCGCATTTTATCAAAAACACATTGGCCCTGACCTTTTAAAAGAGCTTCAAGAAATTGCAGATAGCTTTTTCAAAAATCCCACTGGAAATAAGTAAGCTTTAAAAGCACTTTATTCGTGACAACAGCAGGATTCTCCACGAATCCCTTCAAACCCTTCACGCAGCAACCAGGGCAACATCAGCAAAGCCCCCACCGGGTCAGCCCACCACCAGCCAAACGCAGCATTTGCAGACAATCCCAATAATACAATTACTGAAAGCACCGAACAAGCAATCGACTCCTTGGCTTCCAGACGCAACGACTCACTTTGAATTTCTTTTGCTGCACGTATTTTTCCCAAAGCCAGGGCTGGCATAATAATTGCAGAAAGCAACGTTATCACAATACCTGGAAGGGTGGTTTGTGGCGGATTATGATACAGCAAATCAAAACAGGATTCGACAATAATATAAGCTGAAAGCGCAATGAAGGTATAACCAACCAGTTTTCGAACCAGATTTTCCCGCTCTTCCAACTTTCGTTCATCGATAGCAGTCACTTCATGAATCAATCGCCATAGCAGCAAAACGGCAGCCGAAATCTCAATCAAACTATCCACACCAAAACCGGTTAACGCAATACTGCTTGCTTTTGCACCAATCCACAGCGAAAAACAGGCTTCTGCAATATTGTATGTAATGGTTAGCTCAACAAGCCAAAGGGCTCTTCGAGCCCATTTCTTCTCAAGATCGTGTGTAATTCCGGTTTCCATTCAAGCTCCCTTTGCTTTGTAATACCCTTACTTACTATAACGTACGATTCAAAAAACGTAAAATGATGTGAATGCTTTTTGAATCACTGTTTACATTTTCGATGTTAATTTTAAATGTCACTTCGCCAAACAATATGCTCTATTGAAATTCCTCAAGAATTTACTTGGGCAGAAGAGGACTCGAACCTCCACGAATTGCTTCACTGGTTCCTAAGACCAGCGCGTCTACCATTCCGCCATCTGCCCATTTGGTGCTTTCTATTTTACCAAATCCTTCCCTTTGGACAACTTTTCGATTCGATGTCTCTTCTCTAAGACAAAAAATTCCTGGACTTATGAATTCAAAATACCCGTTAAGGGATCAAATTTCCCCTGCTGCATTGCCGCTGTTAAAACCGCCACATCTGGCACGTTACTTTCATCCTTGGGCATATATTTTTCACGATAAGCAATCCACTCTGGGGTTATTTTGGGCAAGGGATCCCGAACAAAGTCTTTCACCATATCCATCAGCACTGATGCTAAATGGGCTTTATCCCGAATTTGATCAAGACAGTTTTCTATTCGTGCTTGGAAAGAGGTTTCTCGTTGATGAATCTCTTCAGCCCGCTTTAAGATCGTTCCCCAAGCATTCTTGTACTCTGCAATATCCGCTTCAGAAGTCACAAAAAGATGGCAATCCTTTTCACCGTATAGCTGAAATGCAATTCCTCTGTGTTTCAGCTCATCACAATGTTTTGCCAAATCACTAATAGAAGCCATTACGGGGTAAACTGCCCGAAATCTCAGTGGTGAAACGGGTATATTCTTATTTCTCACAGGAGACAAACGACAATTCATAGACCAACTTTATAAGTATTGAGAAGGGCCTACCGCAGTAATAATGGAGGGTTGGCTAAAATATTTCTGGGCAGCTTCCTGCACTTGCAGCGCCGTAACAGCCTGAACTTGATCAATCAACTGATCAACTTGATCTAACGTTAGCCCCAGGGCCACTTGATTGCCAACGTAACTGCATTGCTGCGAAGCCGTTTCCAAGAAAACAACCCGGCGTCCCATAATATTTTCTTTTGCCTCTTCAAGCTCTTGATGGCTCACAGGGTGATCCATCAACTTTTGGCATTCAATTTCAAATCCTTTTAGGACTTTTTCCCGATTATTGGGTTCTGTCCCAATATACATGAGAAAAAGGCCTGCATAACGAGAGGCTTCATACTGACTTCTCACCGTATAGGCCAAACCTTGCTTATCCCGTAGTTCAATGAACAATCGGGAGGTTAATCCAGCCCCACCGAGAATCGTGTTTAAAACCGCTACCGCCGGATAATCGGGGTGGCTCATCTCAGGTGCAAACCAGCCTTTATAGACATGAAGTTGATTGGAATCGTCTTTAGCAGCGGTTATGTATTGGTTTTCTTGAATTGTTAGATGCTGAGGGGGATTTTCTTGAGCGTAATTTCGTCCTTTTTCTCGGATAAAAAATTGTTCTAGTTGTTGCTGAACAACATCGGCTTTGACATCACCCACCACACAAAACATCGTATTCTCGGGCTGATACACCGCTTTGTAATGGTCCATTAAAGGAGCCACACTGGTAAGCTGTGGAATGGTTTTTAAGATATTGGTATGGGATGCCTGATACGGCGACCCTTGAAATAGAGCCGTCATCAATAAGTCATGGGAGCGTTGGCGAGGAGAATCTAAATCCATCACCATTTCGCCATGTAAGCGGACTTTTTCTTTTTCAAATTCCACAAAAGAAGAGTTGCAAAACATATCCGAAATCAAGTCGATGGAAGGCTCCAAATCTTCCTCTAAAAATGTCGCCGTCATGGTGCTGTAATCCCGGCGGGTATCTGTATCCATATCGAGAGACAAGCCATCCATTTCAACCGCAATTTGCTCAGCTGTGCGTTTGTGGGTTCCTTCACAAAGAAGATCGTCCACCATATCGGCTAAGCCGGGTTTGGCTTCGATTCGGTTACCGCCATAGGTATAAATTCCCAAGGCAATTCGTGGTGCTCCTTCAAAGTATCGATGATAGAGAACACTGCCGTTACTCAGTTGGATTTCCTGAGTCCCTAGCTTATTTGCAGAAACAGAAGTCTTCATTGTTCTCCTTTCGGTACCAGAACAGTTGTATAACACTGCTCAATACTTAACCAACGTTTTGCAGCCTGGCGAACATCTTCTAAGGTTAGATGCTGCAAGACTTCCGGGTAGCGAACATAGCCGTCTAACTGGCCTGTAATCGTAATGCTTTCCCCAATAGACTCCGAAATGCCACTGGCTGTTTCAGATGTTTCTGCAAAATCAACTTTCATCTTCTTCACAGCGCGTTGAAACTCATCCGCCTGAATTGGGTTTTGGGTTAAATACTGCTGAATTTCATCTTTAACCGCCTGGAGACACCCTTGGGTATCGGCGCTATTAAAGTTGCCTTGTACAAAAAACACATTCCCCAGCTTAAACGTGGATTGTCCACAAGAAATGGTATTGAAAATAGGTTCTTTGGGACGTTCAATAAACGCTTGATAGAGGCGGGAACTCCGCCCCTCTCCCAGAACCTTACTGGCGACATCCAAGGCACTGGTTTCTTTTAAGTCCCCTGAGTGTGGGCCGTGAAATCCCAGGATAAAGAAAGAGGTTTGGTATTCACCTTGAATTTCATCAAAACGTTTTCCGATGTCTGAAAGTGCTGTAGAGTATGACACAAACGTGGGTGAGGCCGAAGGACGATGCTGTTTTGAGAAGTCAAAATAATGCAAGACTCTCTCTTCAAGCCATGCATAATCAAAATCACCCACCACAATGGTCGTTAAATTTTCTGCCCCATACCAATGCTGGTAGTAATTCACAATTTCGTCTCGCGGAATGGACCCAATAATTTGGCGCGTGCCAATGACATCCCGCTGATAAGGGTGTTCATCAGGGTACATCATGTGGTTCAGTGCATTATAGATCTTGGTCCAGGGTTGATCTGATCGCATACCAATTTCTTCAATCACAACACCCCGTTCACGCTTGTTTGCCGTTGACTTGGGATCCGTCGGATCAAAAGGCTCGCCAATTTCTTGAGTGGGCAGCGTTGAATACAACAGCATATCGGCATGCATATCTAACGCTTTTTCAAAGTTCTTGGCGTGATCACCCTTGGGCCCTGTCACATAATAATACGTAAAATCCTTCCAGGTGGCAGCATTAATAATGGCTCCCATACTCTCCATGGCCTTGTCAAATTCACCAGGCTGGAACCGTTCTGTCCCTTTAAACATCAAATGCTCTAAAAAATGGGAAACACCATTGTTTTCATCATTTTCATGGATAGAACCTGTTTTAACCCAGGTACTAACGTTAAAAACATCTCCCTTTTTGGGCACATAGATAAATTGATAACCGTTGTCGTAAGTTTTATGAATGGCCTTCTCTTTAATATATGGAATATGAACCAGTTGTTCCTTTACGGGCATCCCTCTGTCCAATCTAACAATCAACGAAACGTTTAAATTATACGCTCATTCTACTGCAGCTCCCAAGGCCCTGGCAACTGATTGACGATCAAAGCCCAATCAAAATCCCGTTTTTCTAAAAATTTATTAAATTGAAAAAACATTTTTGTTTTCGATTCTTAAAAAATTAACACAATTTTAAGAATTCATTCGTTTATATATATACAAACGGATGATAGGCACAAAATGGAATCACTGGGGGACACTAACAAATTGAAGATTTAAAAACTGCATTCAATAAGCTTATCAAGCTGTTATATGGTTAAATTTAAAGCCAAAACAGCACTTGATGAATCAGACTATTAAAGCGACGAGAAATCATGTGGCTTTTCAACTCTTTAGTTGTCCACAGTCCACATTGTACCATAACCCATAGCCAAGGAGCAGTATTCATGCTCCTTTTTCTTTTGGTTACAGAATAATATCTATCCCCAGTCAACGCTTGACAGGCAATTCTGGCTTGCCTCAGAATAAACCCAACAGGTTGTCAAACGAGGCTTCAATAATTATGTCAATTCAAATAACCCGGCCCATCACACCCCGCATTCAAAACGTTCAAAGGCCGTTGGTCCATTTTGGGCAGCAAACACCGCAAGACCCACCTCCAAGATCAAAATCTTCTAGCTTTGCTGCAGAATGTTTACTAATCTTAACTGGCTTACTTTTTATTACTCTGGGCCAAGCTGTTAAGCCAAAACCTCCTGTACAGAAACCCCTTGAAGTAATTATTTCTGACAAAAAATTTGAGATTTCTCCCAATATCCATATTCAAAAAGGCACTTTAGAGGAAATTCCACACTCTTTTGGGCGAAACCATGCCGCTTCAAGCTGGGATGTTCTTTCAAAAGATGGATTCTACAGAATTGAGGGTAAAACCCCTGAGATGACCAAAAAGATTTATGACCAATGTGAGCAGTGGGCTCATAAAAACGTTCAGATTGATATCAAAGGCAATGCAGTTGTTCGCGTGGGGGCTCCTGATGATGATCCCAATGGTCGAGTCCTTCTGGTTGAATCTCTTGATGATATCCAACCGGTTTTTAAGCACTAATCGTTCTTAAATCAAAATCGAAGACTTACGAGTAAATTGCGAGTCCTGCTTTCGGTATGGGGATGACTGTTGTTGCTGAAAAAACTGGTTTGCAATTAATGCTGTGGTCTTAGGGAAAAACTTCCATACTTCGTAAAACCCAGCATTATTTGGATCTGACTTCATTTTTAATTCTTGGTATAAAGTCGCAAACAGCTCTGCCTTTCCTAACGCGCTCCGTATCCCCTGCCGGTGCTGACGTCCTTTTAATGCAAGCCATTCTTCTATCTCTAAAATATCTGAAGCGGAAAGCTTAGCATAATCCTGACGAACGGTATTTGAGAAAGTGGGAGAATCCGAAAAATAATCATAACACTCATCGATAAAATGCCCCATTTCGTGATGGAGGATAACTTGAGGCTTATCAACCCGCTTTATTTCACCCGTTTCTGTATCTTTAAAAAATTCAGAGGTATAAATTCGTTTTTGATCCGGATCAAACAAGCCCGCACAAGAGTCACTACCATCAAAAACCATTCGCTGAGGTACAATCTTAAATTGATGCCGATGCAACAGAGAGAGTTCTAACGGAGTGTATTGGTGTCGAAGCAACTGTAAGAGGGTTCCTGCATACGATTGGGATGCACCTTGATCTGCTTCAAAAAATAAATCCTTAAATTGAGAGTCTTTCAATTTCCCAATAAAGGTTGCATACTCGTCAGGACTCCCGATTATTGAAGATTTATAACCATATCGTTTGCCATGCATTAAAGTAAGGGGCTTCCAGTCTGAATGACTGGCAACAGATCTTTGATTAAGACGTGTTCCTCCAAAGTAAGGGGATTTTGGCAACCCCACTGAATAAGGCATTACATTCATGGCATGTCCTGACGTTCAATGAACGAGTTTTTAAAAACCCCAGAATTTTATTTTTTGCCAACAGACTTTAACGCACGCAACAAAAAGGTTTCTATTTCACGCACCGCCGCAATATCTTCATACAATACGGCGTTGGCCGATAGGATTTTTTCTTTGATTTCAGTTCGATAGGTTGAGTCCGTACCAAGTTTTACCGAAATCTCGATATATTCTTGGGCAGAGGAAGCCACACAATCTAAAACATTCATTTTTTGGTAACAACCGTAAGCCATACGACCCCGCATTAACTCAGAGGGCCAAGTAACAACAGGGGTTCCTAAAGACAAAGCTTCATAAGTGGTACTTCCTCCACCAAAGTGGAGGGTATCCAGCATCACATCCCCCAATGTTAAGAGATACAAGAAGGCGTTATATTCCATACGATCTAAAATCACAATTTGCGCCATCACTTCAGGGGAAAAGCGAGAGCGAAATCGATGAAGAATCTTTTCATTCCAGGCTTCGTGTAAGGCATTGGCTAACACCAATTTACCTTTGGGATCACGTTGGAGAATACCGCCAAGCAATTCATCAAATGCCGGATGAAATTTAAAAAAGGTTTGCGGGCATAAATAAAGATGATCGGCCTCTTCAAAGCCAAAATCTTGGCGGGTGTAAATTTTTTCACCCAGCTTCGGCCGAGAATAATACGTTGGAATTGTCTCTAAACAAATCAACTTTTCCGAATAGTCTGCCTGGCTATTTTCTGTCTCAAAAAGCTTGCTTGAAAGATAATAATCAATGGTATCAATCCCCGTGGTATCAGGATGTCCCCAAGTAACGCATTGCACATGGGCAAGACGCTCTTGAGCCAGAAAGTAAGTTAAAGGCTCCATGCCAATATCTGTGTAAAACAGAATATCCAACTGTTGATCCACGATCAGTTGACGAGCCTTCTCTAATTGCAAACCCGGTAAGTTAATGTGGGTATGTGGCGCTCCAACAGGAGGCGGCTCTTGTGCATCAATGGTCAAAATCACTACATCAAATTGTTCTCTGGAAAAGTGCTCCAGTACCCCTAAAAATACCTTCCCCAGGGTATGAGGCTTTAAGAAATAACGGGAAACAAACCCAATCTTAGGTTTCTGGGTATTGATGGGATAAGGACAAGTTTGCTCCCTCTTGGGGGGCATAAACAGCCGGGCAACGTCTTGCTGAAGAGTTTTGTTAGGATACCCTTGGTAGGTGAGATAAAAATTAACCGTTCCAATTTCAGTAACCGGATTGACCAAATGTAGTGGATTTTCCTGTAACGAACGAAGGCCTGCGATAAATCGCTCTCGCCATGCGTCTAAGTCTTCAATAGACTGATAAATCCGTGGTAATGCGGTTGCTATCTTAAACCGAAGGCCTTCTGATGGCTGAATAGCCATGGCCTTTTCATAAGCTTTGAGTCCGGCTTCTGACTCACCGCTGTCTAATAAGGCTCCTCCCAGGTTTTGGTAGGCATCGGCAAAATCTGGCTTCAGTCGTAAGGCCTCATGATAATGGGAAATAGCTTTCTCCAAATTTCGCAGTGTCTCAAAAACGCTTCCAAGGTTATTATGGGCTTCGGCATAATTGGGATTCAGCGCAAGTGCCTTTTCATAACTCTGGCATGCGTCCTCTGACATCCCTTTTAACTTATAAATATTGCCCAAATTGTTATGGGCCTCAATGGAATTGGGGTTTAACGATAAAGCTTGCTGGCAAGCCACCTGGGCTTCATCCAACCGGCCTACAATTTGAAGTGCAAATCCTAAGTTTGAATGGGCTTCAGCATAGTTGGGATTTCGTTGAATGGCCTGCTGATACCACGAAATCGATTCTGTTGGCTGACCTTTGAGCTGATAAATAACGCCCATTGTGTTGTAAAAAACAACTTCGTTGGGGTTACTCGCAATCGCCTGCTGAAAAACATCGATAGCTTCCTCTAGCCGTCCAAGACGTTGAAACAACATGCCCCAATTGTGCCAAGCATTTGTGAAGTGGGGATCGGCTTGGCTTGCCTTTTCAAAACAAATTAATGCCTGAGGGTAATTTCGCTGCTCTTGATAGACAACCCCAAGGTTATTCCAATAATTTGCGTTATTCTTTTCCAAGCCACAGGCTTTCTCTAAATATTCCACGGCCGAAGCCAATTGCCCCGACTGAAAAGCACTGACCCCTAATAAGTGAAAACTTTCTGCATGATTTGGATTTTGCGCCAATATCCGGCGACAAACAGCCTCTAATTCTTGAAACTGCCCTGACCGATAATGCAATAATGCAGTTTCAATTGCCTCTGAAATACCCTGCACAAGTAATTGCTTCCAAACACAACATATATCCCCATTATGAGGGATTTTAGGATTTTGTCATCCTAAAACAAGAAGAATGCTTATCCTTTTATTTTGGATTGGACGGATTCAATCCGTTCGGATAAGGATTCGTGTCCCCCTTCCCGACGCTCATCAATGCGGATGGACGTGGAGACGCGTTTTGCACCCAGCGAAAAAGGAGCTTCATGCATTTGTTTCACCACTTCTAAAACTGTGTCTAAATCGCCAACAATGGTGGTTGACATAGGATTCAGCCGGGTTTCTAAAGCGGGATATTTCCGAAGAATACTTTCAGCAGCCGCAATATACTCACTAATACTTGTTTTATCCGTTCCAATGGGTGTCAAATGAACATCTGCCGTTACACGCATCACTTTATTCCTCCAAGTATCCAATGCACACAACACCTCTATTGTTGCGAAGAAAGCCGCTATCTTGCAACCCTCTGGCAGCAGAAACGAAAAATAAATTTAAGCGATTTAAGAGAGGCTCCATGGCAGCGTCATTTCAAAGTGCCCAACGCTCCGGCCCTGGGTATTGGATCGCTCTTTCGAAAACCGTGGTTGCGCCCACAAAAATTGCGTCTGCTCAGAATCTAACCATTTTAAATCTTCTAAGATGGCAATCATCATTCGATCTCGGATCTCATTGTTGCCATCATGCATTTTTACAGCCAAGCCTTCACCGGTTTGAAGATTACCCACGCCCAAACACCCTTCAGCACCCACTTTAGCAATCAAATTGCCGTTAGATATTTTCATCAACTGCGTATCAATCCGTTCTGGATCACCCACAATTTCAGGATACGTTGTCATCGCCTCTCGGAGAGTCGAAAATTCCGGTAAATAGGCTAAATGACTGAAAAGCCGCGCAATGTTTTTTAAGGGCAATGCAAACACCGGTGCCCCACAGCCATCAACACCAATCTCAATGTCCGATGTTCCACTATAAGCTTCAATCGTCTTTAAAATTTGTTGTTGTAACGGATGGCTTGGCTCTAAATAGGTTTCCATGGGCCAACCATAGAGACGACAAGCCAAAAGCATTCCAGCATGTTTGCCAGAACAGTTATTATGAATGGCAGTGGGCTTCATATCTGAACAAAGAAGCATTTTAGCCATCGCTTCATCGGCAGGAGCATGGGGGCCACACTGAAGTGCTTCCGGCCCAACCCCAGCCCTATCAAGGACTTTTTGAACCAAGGTCAGCTGTTGTTGTGATGCTGCGTGGGATGCACAAATAACAGCCCACTCCTCTAGGGGGATATTTTTTGCATCGAGATTTTGATATAAAGGAAAGGCTTGAAAGGGCTTAGCGGCTGAGCGCAAAAAGACTCGATATTCACCGCTACCTGGGAACATTTGGCGAATATCTCCCGTCTTGGAGCAAACAACCGTGGAGGCAAAGTGTACATTTTCACACACTGATCCTCGAAAAGCATGAACGAGGGGTACATTTTTCATAGGATTTAAGTTTTCTTTCTCACCTTTCGTCCTAAAATAGTAAAGGAAGCTTTGATGAGAAACAATCATATGGTTAGTATTATTCCCGACTCCAACACACCAGAGCCCCTCCCTTCGAGTTCTGTTTCCTCAGAAGGTTTGTCGGCATTATTTTTAGGCAGGAACAACTCAGAAATAAGCCCTTATAGAAGTATTTTTCTCTCTATTGGACTGCACTTGCTTGTCATTTTCCTCATTT
>JANWIO010000047.1 GCA_025449835.1 Vampirovibrionales bacterium | reverse complement strand
TGGTATTCTACGTGAGCAGTTGCAATGGTAATACCCCGTGCTTTTTCCTCAGGAGCTGAGTCAATTTGGTCAAATGCTGTTGCCTGTGCTTGACCCCCTGCTGACAGAACAAATGTAATCGCAGCGGTTAATGTTGTTTTCCCGTGGTCTACGTGACCAATGGTCCCTATATTAACGTGGGGTTTTGTTCGTTCAAACTTTTCCCGGGCCATTCTAATTGTCTCCTTTTTCTAATGACTTACCCTATATCTTTGGTAACTTCTGAGAATCTTAATTTTACAGTTAATAACACAAAAACAAAAACAAGTGAAACATAAACATAAGAAAAAGAAAAAGCCCATGACGAGATTCGAACTCGTGGCCTTCCCCTTACCAAGGGGATGCGCTACCTCTGCGCCACATGGGCAGAGACTTTTCCTCATTCCTCAGTAATGCACCAGTTTATGCCAAACCAAAACTGGTTCTGAGAATAAAATGGTGGGCAGGGTTGGATTCGAACCAACGTAGCATCAGCAACGGTTTTACAGACCGCCTCCTTTAACCACTCGGACACCTGCCCAACAAAGGAGTTACTTAATGGAGCCGGTGATGGGACTCGAACCCGCAACCTACGGTTTACAAAACCGTTGCTCTGCCATTGAGCTACACCGGCGTTTGGGATCCTATCTTATAAAGTCAATCCCGTAAGTCAACAGGTTTTACGCAGATACATCTTCCTGCTGAACTCACGTTATTTTATCAGTTAAGCTATGACTGGACAAATTTATCAAACCTCTTAAAAAGTCTTATAAATATTAAGTTTACAGAGCGGCTGGGGAGAGAATAATTCGCTTCTGCCAGTCACCAGATTCTAAAATCTGCTTTTAGTTTTAAATTCGTGAAAAAGGTCTCCTCAAAAACTTAAAAATCCTGATTTAAGGCAACAATAATATTGCCATTCAGCTTGGTCTCGCCATTTTGGACCAGTCTTTTACTCCCAGGCCAGTAAATCACATTATTCTCATAATAGGCCTGGAGATTATCCGGCAGTTCAATGTCTAAATGGCCTGCGTAAATGTCTCGTACCGCTTCTATATATTGGGTTGGATTTCCCATATCACTCCAATATCCCCCTACTGCCTGAGCCCAAAAACACATTGGATCTCCTGAACTCCAGTTTGTTATTGTTTTGGAATGAACCGCTTCTAGCACTGCTGGAAAAAAGTCTTGTGCATAATCGTATAATCTTCCGTCCCCTTTCTTTTCACAAAGTGCCGAAAAGAAAGAAAAGATTTCTGGCGCCAAAATATAGAACCCAGCATTGCCAAAACGGCTCCGTCCAGCATCTTTCAAAGCGGGTTTCTCTTTAAAAGAAAGAATATTCCCTGATTGACCGTCTCCACCAGAGCCATCAGTTTTAATGATACCAAATTTATTGACATCTTCATCCCGAACGATCTGTCCCCCAATGGTAACTGCTGCGTTTCGGTCCTGATGGGTTTGCATTAAAAAGGAGAGGTTTGCGTCTGTAATGGCATCCCCTTGAATGATAAAAATAGGCTTTTGAGGATCTACAAAGCTTTGTTTTAAGGCTTTTGCCAAACCACCAGCAGTTCCTGAAGGAGCCTCCTCATCAATATATTGAATCTCAATACCGGATACATCCTGAAGTTGCTGTTTCAAACTCTGAGGCTTATAAAAGGTATTCACCAAAATTTTACGAAAACCATGTTTGCGAAGATGTTTTGCGATGGTCACAATTACAGAATCGTCTCCAACCAAAGGGACCCCTGGTTTTGAAAAACCGGTTGTATCGCCAGAAATTGGTTCAAAACGGGTTGCTAAGCCTGCGCCTAAAATCATGGCTTGATCCGTAATAGATTGAGTGGGGGTTTTGGTCTGTGAAAAAATGAGTTCCTTGGGTTTCCCACTAATGAAATCGCCATGTAATTCAACGTTGGTATCTGAAAGCATTATTTGACTGCCCGGAAGGCCAAAATAGGTTAATTCATCATTGGAAACCACTACACAGTAGCCCCCTTTTCCTTGAAAAAAGCGAACAAGATGCTGTGGATTTTGCTTTTGTTCAGCCCACCCCAACACATCACCTGATGCATTTTGAAGAATGGTTTTTTCCCAACGGTTATCTTCGGCCTGGGTTTGAATACCCAGAAGAGTGTTTGATGAAGTTTCAAAAATATTGGGCGAAATCTCTAGAGAAATCATAAAAACCCCTCTCTATTTTCTGATTCTATTGATTGTATCAACAACCAAGCTGAAGTTCAAAACCCCTAATCAGGCAGTTTCTCGTAAAGTAGAGACAGTGAAAGGCATAACTTCCTTTATATCAATTTTAAATGGAGCATTTAAAGTATTTATTGGGTCACACTGGGATCTTTGGTTACCGGTTCGTCCACCATCACTCCTTCACCGCCTAAGGTCTCCAACTGTTTTCCATTTACATCAAGATAAACAGGCTTTTTTTGTGGGACCGATGCAATGGTTTTGACCACCTCTTGTAAACGATGAATCATGCTGTTTGAGCCCCCCCCCGTGGTGAATTCTTGGGAAATATTGACCACCACTTTATCAGGAGTTTCTTCAACATAAAGTATATGGGTACCTTTGGGGACTTCAGTGTAATAGCCCTCTTTAAGCTCTTTTGCAGTGGGGCCTTTAAAAAGTTCTGATACTGCGTATTCAATCACCCCTTGGCTACTGGTTGGCCTCGGCTTCGGAACATCACGCACAACTGGCTCTGTGACCACATCATTTCCTTGGGTTTTACTGAAATAGACCAAAACTTTATTTTGGTGAGCGATATCATTGAAAACAATATTCATGGGGCCTGTTTTTGGCCTTAAGATAAAGACTGCAATAATGGTGATGACCAGAATAAAAAAAATAGCAATGAGGGTAACTTTGTTTGTTTTCATGGATTAAGAAGATCCTGCACCCAATTTTGTTTTATTGTAACGCACATGCGCTAAGTTGACGATGCTGAGGTGGGGGCAAGTAAAATATTGGCGTACAGAGTGAGTCCATCTTTGGTGAGTTGAACAGATTCCACAGCAACCTTTAAGCTCTTCAGCGGGATTAATTTTTTAGGATTAAGGACCCATTGCAGCACATCTGTTAAAAAGTTTTTTGCCAACTCAGAATCGGGGATCCCTGGGATTGGGTTCACCGTTAAGTTCTTTAACTGAAGTCCACCCGTTTGTTTTTCGGGTACTAATCCGGTATCAAATGAGAGGGGCAACGCTTCATCTGTTGCTGTTCCTTGTCCCCGAACTACAGTTTCAAAATGAAGACGTTGGGGATAAAAAGCCACCTTAGGCTGGTTTAAGCTTAAAATTTGTTTACCGCCCAAAAGCTTTACCTTTATATGTTGCAATTTTTGTTTGATGGGTTCTGATTGAAAACTTCTGTTTAAATTGGCCTCTGTCAAGTGAATCATCACCTCGGCTTTCACTGGACGCATTATCTTCCCATTGTGGGTATCTACCCAGATAGGGGTCTCTTTATCCGTCTTTAACTGAAAATGATCCACAAAAAAGGCATGATCATAGACCAAATCATCTCCCTGGATTTCCAAGGCTTTTGCTTTTCCCTCAGTCAGGTCTAAAGCACTATAGGGCTTTAGATTGACACTGACTTTGCCATCAACCTTCTTATTTATCTCCTTCTTGATTTCATGGGCACCAATCCATGCCGCAAGTCGGTTTAAGCCTAAAATCCCTTGTAAACCCCGAATCACCGGGTTGCTTAAGCCTGGAAGTTCATGAGCCTGTCCTACGGAGCCATCAGCCATGGCCATAGGTGTTGCGATTGCCAAAATGAGAACAATCGTAACCACAAATGGTAAATAAGCAGCACGCTTAAAAGAATGGGTATGTGAAAGATTCTGATTGTTCCTCTGCCCTGTTTGGCACATAATAGTCAATGGTTTTATCATCAATAGGTTCCCCTTTCCCATGCCAACGCCTCCTCAAAATTTACGACAGTTTCTCGAACTGTTAAATCTCCATGACGAGCTGATCCATATCCAGGTTCCCGTATCTCCTGTCCTGGAGATTTCTGAGATTACCGATAGAGTGAGTAAAAGTCAAGGCTGTGCCAACAAAGCATTGTCATTTTCTACCTTGGTGGGGAGTGATATCCCCCTGGTGATTAATACCCTGGGCTCCTACGAGCGGATTAAGCTGGCCCTGGGCATTGAACACTTTGAAGAGATTCAGCAGCGTATTCAAGAATTTGTGAAGCCTAGCATGCCGCACTCTTTGTTGGATAAAGTGATGATGTTGCCCAAACTAGCTGAACTCAATCAATTTTTACCCAAGCTCATCAAGGGGAATGCGCCTTGCCAGCAAGTTGTGATTACCGATTTAAACCAACCCATTTTGGATAAGCTTCCGATTATTACTTGTTGGCCAGATGATGCTGGCCCATTTATCACCATGCCGGTGGTGTTTACCAAAGATCCCGAGACCGGTGAACGCAACGCGGGTATGTATCGACTTCAGAAATACTCAAACACCACCACCGGGATGCATTGGCATAAACATCATGATGGCAATCGCATGTATGAAAATGCACATCGAGCCGGGCTTGATAAAATTGAAGTGGCTGTAGCCTTGGGTGCGCCGCCGCATGTGATGTACAGTGCCACAGCACCATTGCCGCCTGGTATTGATGAGATGATTTTTGCCGGATTTCTCCATAAAGAGCCGGTCAAAATGGTGAAATGTAAAACCATTGATATGGAAGTGCCAGCGGAAAGCGAAATTGTTCTGGAAGGCTATGTGCTTTTAGATGAGTTGAAACGAGAAGGACCTTTCGGCGATCACACCGGCTATTACAGCTTGGCCGATGACTTCCCTGTCTTTCATATCACCGCAATGACCCATCGGGAATCTCCGATTTATTGCACCACCATAGTTGGCAAACCTCCTCAGGAAGATTATTACCTGGGCAAAGCTACCGAGCGAATATTTTTGCCTTTGCTGCGTCTGTTTATTCCAGAAGTGATTGATATGAATCTCCCAGCAGAAGGTGTTTTCCACAATTGTGTGATTTTAAGCATTGATAAACGGTATCCTGGCCATGCCCGTAAAGTGATGAGTAGTGTGTGGGGATTTGGCCAAATGATGTTTAGTAAATATGTGGTGATTGTGGATAAAGACGTCAATGTGCATGACCTTTCAGATGTGGCTTGGCGTGTTTTTAACAATACTGACCCCCAAAGAGATACCATGATGGCTGAAGGTCCCCTGGATATATTGGATCATGCAGCTCCCCGATGGGCGTATGGGAGTAAGATGGGGATTGATGCAACGGTAAAATGGGCTACAGAAGGGTTTGAGCGGGAATGGCCCGATGAGATTACCATGGACCAAAAGACCCGAGACAATGTGACACAGCGTTGGCAAACGTATTTTCCCCAGGCAGCAATCACAGCCAGCCTGGAGAAGTAACGCATTCGTCTCATTTTAAGCTTTAAAAAACTTGATACAGAAGCGTGGCTCTATAAAAGGTTGGTTATCAACGATGATATTTTTTCCCATGTAACTTGCCTGAACCAGCAAAATCTTAGTTTATAAGAAAATTCAAAGGGGGTATTTTCTTGAGAGTAGGTGACACCTCAGGGAGATATACGACCCTAACCCTGCTGGTAAACTGTAACACCCTCACCATTCGCGCTTGGTTTTACCGTCGTCGATTCCGCCATCGACATTCCGCCCCAAGCAGCATCATCCTGTTTTATTGGATCAGTCGCTTCATAGACTCTTCCAGATGTTAAACCCTGTTGGCTTTGTGTTCCTTGTACTGATTGAACTGACATATTAAAACCTCCTATTTTACTTGTAATGTGCTAATCGAATTTCAAAAACAAAACTGTTTTATAAGGGGATATTTATTGTGATATGGATATCAGAACCTTCGCTTGGGTCTCACAAGAGGATGCACAATCTGCGTCCTCTTGTGGATAGTCATAAACCCAAGTATTGAAAATTACCCTACGGATTAACCGGTTGCATTTAGTTGTTGTCCCGGTCCTTGTCCTTGTGGATTAACAGGTGTGCCTGTAACAGTTTGCCCAGTAGGTGTAAGAACAGTAACTTGCTGTCCTCCTTGCTGCCCACCACCTGGAGGGCTACTTGGGGAACCACCGCCACTTGCGGGTGAACTTGCGCCACCTGGCTTCGAATCAGGGGCATGAAGATGTACATGATTGTTTAAATTAACATTGCCTTTAATATTCGTGTCTCGTCCAGAATTAATACCAAAATTATTGCCACTTTGAGCCACCGTATTACTATTACCCTTTGTTGTTGGTGGAATTGCGAAAGCACCCATAGTTAACCCTCCTATTATTTAATGTACTCATTACCCAAGTAAAAAATTTTTTTGAATGAACCCAATCTAAAAAAGAGACGAGTAACAAATTATTTTTTTTAACAAACTTGCTGCCACCAGCACCGTGTCCGTTTTATCAGGGGTGATATGATTTGATATTTATATAAAAACAGAGAAATAAATTTCGATGCTATGGTTTAGAGTATTTTAATATTTGACCTTTGCCGCTTAAAATATCGATGAATAGGGGGCTATAGCTTTCAAAACACCCCATTTCGCTCTAAAATACCCTATTTACAAAAGGGACTTAAAAGTGTACTATCGTATAGTAACTTGAAAAGATAAAGCCACTTTTATTTAAAAAGTTTTGTACTGGGGAGAAAAGTGATGGCATGGGGCAAAGCCGTTTCGATGGCCGTTCAACAAGAAGTGATGAGCCGCTATCAGCAGCAATATCAAAACAAAAGTCGTCAACAACGTAAAATTGCGGATAGTCAATTACAGCAAACTGAAAAAGCTGTGGGTGATGACTTTTTCCGTCCCCTGCAACCGGTGGTTTTTCAGGGACAAAAGCAATCCATGCATTATGATCACTTTTTAGCAGCCGTTTTATCGCACCCCATTCGAGTTCTGACGGAGTTTTGGCAAAATAAGTCTCTTGAGATGTTTCAAAAACCTGAAAAGAGTACCAATCACTCCTGGATTGCCTAGGACCTCTTCGGAAAACGTCCTCCCTACAAGCTTTCTTGAATTCAACATGCCATTTCATCCTGTTTGTTAGATAATCACTACAGGTTTAATAGTATCTAAGATGTGAGGAGGATATGGCGATGAAAACAGTGGTTTTTGGAGCAGGGTTTCAAGGGAGTGCCTGTGCGTTAGACTTATCCCGCTCTGAAGCGGTTGAATCGGTTTTATTGATTGATCAGTCTTTAACCGCTTTGGAAGCTGCTCAACAGCGAATTAGCTCTCCTAAGGTGAGCATCCAACAAGGGGATATTACGAATCTGGAAAGCGCTGTTGCGTTCATGAAGCAAGGCAATGTGGCAGTGAGTGCAGTGCCTTATTTCTTTAATGAAATGCTGACTCAGGCCGCTATTCAGGCTGGGTGTCACTTTGTGGATATGGGAGGCAATACCGACTTGGTTTTAAAACAACTGAGTTACGCCCCCGAGGCAAAGTTAGCAAACGTTACCATTATACCGGATATGGGTTTGGCGCCGGGCTATGCAAATCTTTTGGCCGCTGAACTCATCAGCCATTTTGATGAAGTATCCTCTGTCGCTGTTCGGGTGGGGGGATTACCGCAAAATCCGCAGCCCCCATTGGATTATCAACTCTTTTTCTCGGTTGAAGGGCTGATTAATGAATACATTGGAGAGTGTGTAATTTTAAAAGATGGTAAACGTACCACCGTAAAATCTTTGACAGAATTGGAAACCATTACATTTCCGGCGCCCCTGGGGCAATGCGAAGCCTTCCACACTTTGGGCGGCAGCTCAACCTTGCCTTGGACCTATGAAGGGAAAGTGAAAGACTTTAATTACAAAACCGTTCGATACCCTGGCCATTGTGAAAAATTACAGTTGCTGGAAGAGTTAGGGTTCTTCGAAACTGACATGATCCAAACCCGTGATGGCCAAAACGTTCAACCCCGACAAGTGACTGCTGCATTGTTTAATCAGAAACTTTCTGTAAAAGAGCCCAAAGACTATGTTGTGGTAAAAGTGGTTGTAAAAGGTCAAAAAGCGGGTCAGTGGTATGAAGAATCTTTTGAATGTTTGGATGCCTACGATCCACAGTTGAAACTAACAGCAATGATGCGAATGACAGCATTTCCCGTCTCAATCGTAGCGCAATTACTAGGAACAAATGCAATTCAAGAGAGAGGTGTTTTCCCGCCGGAACGGATTGTCCCCATTGGCGTTGTTCGAGAGGAAATGGCAAAACGTGGCCTTAAAACCACCCATCATGTTGCGGCAACGGCATCCCTGGTTTCATCCTAAAAACTCTGCCTACACGGCAAATTTTGACCGAAAGACCAAGAGAATCACCAATGTGATAAACAATGCCTCCAGTAATGGGCTAAGATACTTTTGCCAAGCATTCTTGAAAAACTCAGCCATGAGATGGTAGCGTCCTCCTGCTTTCCAAGTGTCAATTTGTTGCATCATTTCAACCATCAGGCTTACAAAGGTATAGCATTTCCTTTGCATTCCTAGTGGGTAGGGACGTTATACCAATCCAAAGGTTCCAAAGCATGCATCAATGCATAAAAAGATTGGCAGTTCGCCCTGCTCGTATTCAAAAGTATAGCGAATCAATTTAAAACGAATATTCGCCGACTGGGGGATCGTCTGGGCTTTTAAGCAACTTTGGTAGACAATGAGCTTCAGATTCAGAAAATGCTTCCTGCAGAAAGTTGCTCAAAATGAACGCCGATACCTCTGAAGTTACAATCGAAAAACTGGTTTATGGTGGTGAAGGCCTGGCTCGCTTATCGTCAGGTCAAGTTGCCTTGGTGCCATGGTCTGTTCCAGAAGATCAAGCCTTGGTTCACTGGACGTCTTCACAGAAAAATTTGAAAAGAGGAGAAATTTCTCAATTAACACAGCCTTCTCCTTACCGAATCAAGCCGCAATGTAGTGTATTTGGGGAATGTGGTGGATGTCATTGGCAGCACCTTACCCTGGAAAAGCAACGCTATTGGAAACAACAAATTGTGGCAGAAAACCTGAGGCGAATTGGAAAACTCTCTGATGTACCTGTTGTATTTCCAATAGGGGATGCCTCTGACCAAGGCTGGCATTATCGAAATAAAGTGGAGTGGTTGGTTCATCATTCACCAGGACAACAGCCACAATTAGGCTATTCCAAGTTTAAAAGTCACCAACTGGTCACCTTTGATCACTGTTGGATTATGCCTGAATCCTTTAATGCCATTGCCAGCTATCTCAAAGGGCAGTTAGAGGTTCTTGAAAACACCGAGCGAATCCAGTCCCGAATCAACTCCAAAGGCGATATCCTGCTGACGTTTAAAGGGACTCCTGCTCTTTTCGGCGCTCTGGAGGGAATAACCCCGGATTTTGTGACAACGTTTCCCCAGATTGTTGGAATAACCTTTCTAAAAGAAGGTAAGGAAACCTGTATTTGGGGTCAGCCGGATCTGATTGAAACCATTGGGACCTTGCAATTCCAAGTTTCACCCCAGAGCTTTTTTCAAGTGAACACACTCGTTGCGCACCTTCTTTTGCAATATATCGAAAAACAACTGCTCCCCGACTGCCGTTCTTTAATTGATATCTATGCCGGTGGTGGACTTTTTTCGATTTGGCTGCATCAAAAAGCACAGCAAGTTGTTATGATTGAGTCTTCGTCTCACGCCATAGAAAATGCACAGGTAAACTTAAAGCTGAATCATATTGATAATATCCAGCTCCTTCAAGGGGATGCAACAAAAATTTTGGCTCAAGTTTCCCAAACATTTGATGTCGCCATTATCGATCCACCTCGAACGGGGTGTGATGCAGCGGTATTGAAATGGCTTCATCAAAATATTCATCAACAAATTCTGTATGTCAGTTGCGATCCAGCCACCCTGGCCAGGGATCTGAAACAACTGACGTCAGAGGGCTGGAGGATTGAAGCAGTTCAACCCTTTGATATGTTTCCGCAAACATACCACATTGAAACGGTTGTCTCCTTAAAACGTAAAGAAACCGCTTAAAGAAAGCGGTTCTTGATAAATCTGAAAATTGGATAAGAAGAAACATGACTTTTTAACAGCTTTTAAGCTAAAAACTGCGCAGGAAACGTTCTTTTATTGAATACGAATTTGCAAATGCAATGGATTACCCTTGCCGTTGTTTGTGTTTTGGGTTTTCGCAAATGACTGCAACCCGTCCACGGCGTCGAATAACTTTACACTTCTCGCAAATCTTTTTTACTGATGTTCTACATTTCATGATGTCTTGTTATCCTTTCATTTCATCCGGTATGTGATTCGGCCCCGCGTAAGGTCATAAGGGGTTAATTCAACCTTGACCCGATCGCCCGGAAGGATCCGAATGAAGTTCTTTCGTATTTTACCAGAAATATGCGCTAAAATTAAAACCCCATTTTCCAATTCAACGCGAAACATGGCATTTGGCAATGATTCCTGAATCGTTCCTTCAATTTCAATGACGTCTTTACTGCTCATCCTTAACCTGTCCGCTCCGTTGCAACCAAAGGTCCATCTTCTGTAACTATCACTGTATGCTCAAAATGCGCAGATGGCAATCCATCTTGTGTGACAACTGTCCAGTTGTCTTCTAGCGTTTTCACGTCTTCGGTTCCTAAATTGAACATTGGTTCAATGGCCAAGGCAACACCAGGCTTCAGTTCTGGACCTTGGTTACCGGTTCTGTAATTATGCAAAAAAGGTTCTTCATGAAGTTTGCGACCCACACCATGACCACCGTAATTCCGCACAATTCCATAACCATATTTGTTTCCAACATCCTCAACGGCGCCAGAAATATCTTCCAGGAAGTTACCGGCTACCATCATCCGGATTCCGGCATTGAGAGATTCTTCTGTTGCCTGAAGCAACTTTTTCAGTTCATCTGAAATTTCGCCCACCCCGATGGTCAATGCAGAATCACCAACCAATCCTTTGTAAGTAGCGCCGCAGTCAATACTGATAACATCGCCCGCTTTCAGAATTTTATGTGGACTAGGAATACCGTGAACCACTTCATCATTGACAGAAGTACATAACGTTGCGGGAAACCCATAATACCCTTTAAATGTAGGAACTGCACCGGCTTTACGAATTCGTTCTTCTGCAATCTTGTCCAAATCCAAGGTGGACATCCCAGGTTCTACAATTTTGGATAAGTAGGTTAAGGTGTCTGCAACAATTTGCCCGGCCTCTTGCATAAGGGCCAATTCATGGCGACTTTTACGATCAATAACCTTGTTCATACCAACATTGTATCCGACGAATTAAAGAACTGATTGACTTCCTGCTGGATATCTTGAAAAACCTTTTCAATGGACTGATTGGCATCAACTCGTCTTAAGAGTCTTTGTTGCTCATAATATTCAATCAGTGGCGATGTTTCGGAGGCATAAGCCTTCAACCGAGTTTCAATCACTTCAGGCCGATCATCTTTACGAGTTACCAATTCGCCACCGCACAAATCACAGTGCTTATCATTTTTGGGTGGATTCAGTTTTAAATTATATTTTGCATCACACTGGTAACAGGTTACTCGATAAGCAAGGCGATCCATCAAAATTTCATGAGGGGTTTCTAAGTAAATGACAGCATCAATATGGAGCTGTAAGTCTTTTAAAATTTTGTTTAGGCCTTCTGCCTGGTCCAGATTCCGAGGAAACCCATCAAACAAGTATCCTCTTTGCTGCGGCGAAATTCGTAACATCGAAGACTTAATGACTTCCATCACGAGTTCAAAAGGAACGAGTTCCCCTTTTTCCATGTAGGCTTTTGCAGTATTCCCTAATTCTGAACCGGATGCAATTTCAGAGCGTAATGTTTGGCCTGTATCAATATGGAATAGATGATAGGTCTGAGATATCATTTGGGCCTGTGTCCCTTTTCCCACTCCCGGCATGCCTAACAAAACAAATACACGCTGAGAAGACTGAGTCATGACTTCAGAAACCCTTCATATTGACGGGCTAAGAGGTGAACTTTCACTTGTTCCACAAAATCTAAAGCAACTCCCACAATTATAATCAATGATGTTGCACCAATACCTTGGAAAACAAATGTTCCTCCAAAACCTTGGCCAAAAATAGCTTCAACGCCATTAGGAATCAGTATCAGAATAGCCATAAAAGAAGCACCAATAAAGATTGTCCTGGATAAGATTTTTTCCAAGAACTCTGCCGTTGGCCGACCGGGTTTAATCCCAGGAATAGAACTCCCATATTTCTTTAAATTGTCTGCAATGTCCTTTGGCTGCATATTTGGCAGGATGGAAGCGTAAAAATAGGTAAAGATGAAGATGAGAAGAACCTCAACAATAATATAGATCGGGTGGCCATAGGTAAAATATTTGCCTAAAAAGAGAACAACTGGTTCAAAAACACCCATGTTGGCATTACTACGGATGGCCATATTCACAAGGGTCAGGGGAAAAGCCAACACAGAAAACGCAAAGATAATAGGCATAACACCACCAGGGTTAATCTTAAAAGGAATATGGGTACTTTGTCCGCCATAAATCTTATTGCCAACCTGACGTTTTGCACTCACAATAAAAACTTTTCGGGTCGCTTCCTGAAGAATGACGACAAATCCAATGGTTGCCAAGAAAACGAGTAGGGTCAGTAAGAGTTTAAAGTCATCAGCGGGGCCTCCCAAAGAGGCAGCTTGCCCAATTCTTGAAAAGGTGGAGGGAATACGGGAAATAATCCCAATAAAGATCAGGAGAGAACCACCATTACCGACGCCTCTGTCGGTAATCAACTCGGCAACCCATAAACTAAAGACAGCGCCGGTTGTCATGGTAAGAACGCTTAATACCGTAAACCAAACGAGGTTTACACCGGGTAAAACGCCTCCAAACCGGATAATAAAGTTAACCATGATGAGGGATTGGAATAATGCCAAGATAACCGTTAAGTAACGTGTGTATTGAGCAATTTTGCGGCGCCCGTGTTCGCCTTCTTCTTTTTGGAGGTTTTCTAAATGTGGTATAACCACTGTTACCAACTGGATAATAATGGAAGCCGTAATATAGGGGCCGATCCCCAAGCCTGCCACAGACAGCTGACCTAAGGCACCACCAGAAAACATATCCAAAAATCCGATAAACTGCTGGGCGGCACTGTTTGCAAATGCCTGCGCATCAACACCCCATAGTGGAATATGTGCTGTTAAACGATAAACAAACAGCATTAAAGCAGTAAAAATCAGTTTTTCTTTTAAACCCGATGCTTGCCATATTGCAAGGAGATCGTCTTTATTTGGAAGTCTTTTTGCTGCCTTTGCCAAAATATCAACCCAATCGTTTTTCTACTTTGTACTTGCACCTAGAAGTGTGACTTGTCCACCAGCCGCTTCAATTTTTTGTTTTGCAGAAGCGGTAACATGATGGGCTTCTACCACAACTTTGCGCTTGATTTCACCGTTTCCTAAAATCCGAACACCATCACAGGTTCTGGAATTAAACACACCTAGTTGTTCTAGTTTTTCATAGGTCAGGGTGTCTTCGTCTGGAAGAAGATATTCTGCCAAATCTTTGACATTCAATTCAAGCCATTTTCTTTGGTTGACCAGTTCAAACCCGTCAATTCTTGGCATCCGACGGAACAAAGGCATTTGTCCACCTTCGAAGCCTCTTTTAGAACTTAAGCCGGAACGTTGGCCTTCACCATTGTGGCCTCGATTACTCGTTTTACCAGCACCGGAAGCTCTTCCTCGTCCAACTCTTAGACTGTTCCGAGTGGCCCCTTTGGCTGGTTTTAAATCGGCTAACCCAAATCTTTTCGCTGATTGGGCTTCCTTTTTTGTAGATGATTTTTTTACTTGCGCCATGGCTATGCAGCCTCCACTTTCAAAAGGTAAGATACTTTATGCAGCATTCCTAAGATTTGAGGCGTTTCAAAATGCTTTACGATTTGATTGGTTTTGTACAAACCAAGTGCCTTTACAATCCTTCGGTGCTTTTCAGAGCATCCAATTAAACTTTTTACAAGGGTAATCTTAATTTCTCTGGGTTCTGCCATTATTTTCAAGGCTCCTATCGAATCATTTCTTTCACTGTCAGCCCACGAGCCTCAGCAATATCTTTGAATGTTCGTAACTGAGATAATCCCTTAATTGTTGCCCGAGCAACATTTAAGGGGGAGTTAGAGCCCAGGGACTTAGACAATATATTTTCAACACCAGCAAGCTCTAGTACAGCACGAGCAGCACCACCAGCGATAACGCCGGTACCTTCTGAAGCGGGACGTAAGACAACCAAACTACTTCCTGCTTTTGCATCAATTGCATGGGGAATGGTGGTGGCATGGATGGGAACTTGAATTAAACTTTTCTTTGCAGCAGCGACACCTTTTTGAATGGCACCAATGACTTCACTGGATTTACCAATTCCTAAACCAACTTGGCCTTCACCATTGCCTACAACAACAACGGCTCTAAAACTCAGTTTTTTACCACCTTTAACAACTTTTGTAACTCGGCGGATTTGAATTACTTTTTCTTTCCACTCACTAGAAAGTGGCTGTTCAGAAGAGCGCATATCGCTCCGTTGCGAGGATTGTTGCTGGCCCTGTGAGTCACCTTTTGGGGAACCGCCACCGGGACCACGTCGTCTTTGTTGATTGTCACGTTTTTCCATTTATTTTTCCATTCCACTGATTACTGCTGCGTGTCTAACCCAATTTATTGAAACGTACTTTACACTAACACAAACACACTTAAAAAGTGTTCCTTCTGATTTTAATCAAGGTCCATATTTTAAAGATATGCTCGTTTGATAGATTGTTACAAAAAGGGACCTTAAAAATCAACTACCTTCTTATTTGTAACAAATTTACGCTATCGATGAGGATTTTCCAAGTTTTTAGCGCATACAAATCTTACTATAAAAGAACTTGATGCAATAGAAAAGAATTTTCATGCCTTTTTGTTCTTTATGTCCAGAAATGTAAAGTTTAAAAATATTGTGAATAAGGGGGCTCTACCTTTGGGCAGATCTTCCTGAAAACCAAGATTGCTCAACATGCATTCAAATGACTCAAATATGTGTATAATAAACAAATAGATAAACTATGTGTCTGAAGTATACTGATTTTTGGACGATGAAGATAAAAATTAAGGATGTTGCCCTTGATAAAAAGGGCTGGAGTTTATACCGGCTCGCAAAAGAGCTTGGGTTACCGCAGCAAACAGTTTATTCATGGGCAAGTGGTCGGACCCAACCCTCCTATGAAAATATGGATCGCCTCTGTGACATTTTAGACTGCGGCGTTGGAGAGCTTTTTGAGTCAGAGCCTGTACAACAAAAGCTTTTTTAAGCCAAAGGTGGTTCTTACTTTTATATAATAAAAGACCCCTCAAAGATTTGAGAGGTCTTCTGTGTGTTTTTGATTTTGAATGAACAGCAGAATCTATCTACTGATTACTGGATGCTGGAATAATCCCTTGGATGACACCACGTTGATCCAGTAACAATATTGCACCGTTTGAAACGCGGATACCTCTCCATCCAGCAGGTAAAGCACTGTAAAATGAAACCGGTGTTTCACCCGGAATTACGCGAGTAGGCTGAGTCGCAATAATGGTTCCAAGAACGACTGGGCTCCCTTGAGCATTATAGGCAACAAAGGATTCACCGGGGTGAGGATTAATTTCAGCAGCCGTTAAATTGGTTGCACCAAGTAAAGAACGATTGAAATCGGCTGCCGATAAAGGTGTATTGAACGATGTGACAGAAGGGTATGCAACCTGATGTTGTCCCAATGTGGATGATTCACTATAAGTGGAGGTGGGGAATGGATTGTCTTTTAGGTCATTTAAATTGATAGAACGATTTACCAATAAGATTTCATTTTGGTGAACCGCCGCCACCTGAGTTGGATGAGGTACCAGAGCTCCGTTTGCCTTCATCGTCATCAAAACAGGATTATTGTTTTTATTGATTGTCAGTACTTCATCTGGCCGGAACGCTGTAGAATATGTTGCCATTACACCCCCATTTGCCATGGGTTCAAGACGATCAACTGTTAATGGTGTTAAACGCTCTATTAATGCAGAAGGTACACCTCTCGCCGTTGCTTGGAAATGTGAAGGTAGACCATATGAAACATTGTATCCACACGCAGCAATTTGTGTTCCTGTTAAATTCGCTGGTTCCACATCCTTCGCATGCGCAATATTGTTAGCGGATAATGCCGAAAATGTACCCATCGCAACCATAAGCGATGTCGCTAAAAGGCTTTTCATGCCCAACCTCCTTATTATTCTTAGTTCCAAAGTAGCAAAGTGGATAACTTAAAATTGCTCAGTCTACTAAAATGAAATACCCTCCTTTTTATCAAATGCTTGAAGATGGCAGGACCTATGAGACATTTTGTTTTGATTTATTCAGCATCAGAAACTATCTCTATCTCTTCATCTGAGTAATACATAGCTTCACTGGCTGAATATATAAAACATTACATCTCAAAGGTCACCACAGTCATATTCTGCCACGATTAATACAAATTACAGTGTCACCTAACGTATTACTTAACGGTTCGCAGGACACGTTTGCACAGCTGCTGGGCATTGATATGCAACAGGTCGTTGATATTGTGTGGTTCTGCAGCCGCACCTACCGGCATAACACGTACTGCCATGTGAAATATTGGTTACAGCTTGATCTGAGCTACACATTGTATTGCTCACAGCAGCAGGGCAGGCTACGGGGCATTGAACGGGAGCAGGGCATGCTGCTGGGTATTGTACAGCAACAGGTCTTTCACAAGCGTTACAAGCGTTAGTTGTTGGCACAACGGCTGGCACTTGCTTAACACCTTGTGTTGAAGTTGAATATGCGACAGGTAATTCTCCCCCTATACCTCGTAAACCTATTCCATCTCGACCATAGGTTTCTACAAAGGGATTACACGTATTTTGTAGGGTATATGCAACAGGTCTTTCAGAACATGAAGAGATATTCGCCGCACATGGACATTTTTGTTTCGGTTGCTTATATTTCTGAGTCTTACATGGCTTAATAGGTGTGGTAACACAATGGTAGCCACACGCAGCAATTTGTGTTCCTGTTAAATTCGCTTGCGCCACATCCTTGGCATTCGCAATATTGTTACTGGTGAACGCCGAAAACGTACACATCACTATCATGAGCGATGTTGCTAAAAGGCTTTTCATGCCCAACCTCCTTATTATTCTTAGTTCCAAAATAGCTAACTGAGATGACTCAAACTTGAAACAATACCCTCCCTTTCACCTAATACTTCTATATGATAGGACCCATGAGTTGTTTTATTTTCACCTACTCAGTATAAGAGGGTATCTTTTCTATCTCATTCCCGGATTGGGGAGTCTTCCTTTTCGTAAGATCTCTTGAGAGAAAGGGCTGTTTCAACAGTCCTAAAATGAAATAGCCCTTTACTCGCCATCTCAGGCCTTTCATTGATCCTGAAGCACCATTAAATAAGCATTTTTTAAAGAGAATCAATTCACCAGCAATTTCTTGTTTAGGGTTACTCCCCATCATGCTGCGCATTAAGTTCTTTCTCTGCACCTCTCTATCTATATAGATGGCTAGGAGTAAAAATTTTTCTACGGTAATATAAAGAAGCAAAACATCGGTTCCGCAAAATAATTCTTTCTATATAGGATTTTTCAGGAGATTACAGGAATGTCACACTATAAAGTCATTATTATTGGTTCAGGTCCAGCAGGTTTGACAGCAGCAATATACACAGCCAGAGCAAACCTTTCGCCCCTTGTTTTAGAAGGGCTTCAACCTGGTGGCCAGCTGACAACAACAACAGATGTTGAAAACTTTCCTGGTTTTCCTGAAGGGATTATGGGACCGGACTTAATGGACAAAATGCGAGAACAAGCCAAACGTTTTGGCGCAAACTGTCAATTTGAGGTTGTGGTAAAAGTTGATTTTAAACAACGCCCTTTCAAGGTTTCAACAGAAGATAAAACATATACGGCCGATGCTGTGATTATTTCAACAGGCGCATCCTCGAAGTGGATTGGTCTGGAATCTGAAGCAGCCCTTGTGGGACATGGGGTTTCCTCATGTGCTACTTGTGATGGCTTTTTCTTCCGAGGCAAAGAAATCGCCATTGTAGGCGGCGGTGATTCTGCCATGGAAGAAGCCACATTTTTAACTCGCTTTGCATCAAAAGTTACCGTTATTCATCGGAGAGATGATTTAAGGGCCAGTAAAATCATGCAAGATAGGGCCTTTAACAACCCTAAAATATCGTTTATTTGGGATACTGCTGTTATCGATGTGCTGGGCTCGAAAGAAACCGGTGTCACCGGCCTTAAACTTCAAAACCTCAAAACAAAAGCAGTGAGCGATTTCCCAACAGAAGGGCTTTTTGTAGCCATTGGTCATAAACCCAATACCGATATTTTTCAAGGTGAAGTTGAATTGGATGCAACCGGTTATGTGGTTGTAAAGCCAGGTACAGTAAGTACCAATATTGCGGGTGTTTATGCTTGCGGAGATGTTCAGGATCATCACTACCGACAAGCCATTACAGCTGCAGGTACTGGTTGTATGGCAGCCATAGATGCCGAAAAGTATATTGAAGCCCTTGAGTCAGAAGAAAAAACAACTCAAAAGGCGTCGGTCTAAATAGCGAACAAGCCCAACTTTCATGATAAAAATGCATTCGCGTTTTTATGACGCTCAAGTCTGAAGCGTTTTGATTCATAAATCCCCTTCTTTATAGATAGATTTTTTACTATAAATGCCTTGTTTTTAGTGTATTGAGAAAGAATGTCATAAATCATTTTTACAAAAATAAACACAAAAATTAAATTACTGCCCTTCTCTTCGGTCAATAATGTTGGGACTTTTATGTATTATTCATGTCTCCTTTATAAAAGATACAGGTCTTCATAACCTCTCTCGCAAGGCAATTACTCAGACAAACAGAAGCAAAGAAAATGCCTGTTCAAAAACTTTGATCAAGATTTTCAAAAAAAACACTTGAACTTTTTCTACGGCTCATGCAAAATAGAACTCTCCCATCCAATGGATTGAGTCACAAGTCTTCCAAAGGGTGTTTCCAGTAGATTATGAAGGAAATCATTATAAAGTTTTGGATCTGATGATAAGTTTGATACACCCTCTGTAAAAAATCTTTTTTATCAGAATTCAAAAAACAAGTTGACTTCTTAAAAACCGTGATCTAAGATACCTAAGCTTAGTCGAAAGACAAGCATTTCTCGCTTCCTCCTTCAAAAAACCAAACAACTTAATTGAAAAGGAAGCTGGTACTTTGAAAATTGAATAACTAGACACTCGAGGAAAACAAAAAAAGCATTTGCTTTCATGTTTTCTGAGAACACAAAACTCCGTTCAATTCAAAAAAAGCTAGAGTCACATTAAACTCGACGGTCATGTTTAACGAAAGTTAAATACTGACAAAAGATTTACGTCACGGAGAGTTTGATCCTGGCTCAGGACTAACGCTGGCGGAATGCCTCATACATGCAAGTCGAACGGCCCTTCGGGGTAGTGGCGGACGGGTGAGTAACACGTAGGTAACGTACCTTGTATCCGGGGATAACAGAGGGAAACTTCTGCTAATACCGCATAAGACATTCGGTGCAATTCTGGATGTTTAAAGCTTCGGCGATACAAGATCGGCCTGCGTCGGATTAGCTAGTTGGTAAGGTAAAGGCTTACCAAGGCTACGATCCGTAACTGGTCTGAGAGGATGACCAGTCACAGTGGGACTGAGACACGGCCCACACTCCTACGGGAGGCAGCAGTAGGGAATATTGCGCAATGGGCGAAAGCC
>JANWIO010000046.1 GCA_025449835.1 Vampirovibrionales bacterium | reverse complement strand
GGACTCCCTAACATCAGCGGTGTTCTCAGCGCAAACGGGGTAGATGAAATGGCTGTTTGGGTTTTTGGCGTTAGCAAAGGTCCCACGGTTTCTTCTAATTGCTGCGCTGAAACTTGATCTCTGCCAGGATCGACATTGTCTTGCGTCAACGGAAGACGACCTTTTGCCAACACTGTAATAAAGCTTAAGCGCTTGGTCACTGCATCGGGGTTCAGCCAGGCTTCTTGTGTATTTTTATAGCCATCCGGTGTGGGGCAGCCATAGAGCGGCATCCCCAATTGCCGGAGGATATAAATCACCGGTCGAAAGTTGGTGACATGAATACCTGTCGCCCGAATCGAGGAAACCATATACTGATACGGGGTTTTAAATTTGTTTTGCACATATTGAGGATCCCAAAACTCCGGGCTATGAAACAAGGTATTCAACACATCCCGAATATTGCCGTCTGTGTCCAGATATTTTTTCGTGAGCCGGTTTACGAGAGACGGTGGCGGGTTATCCGCCACAAAATACTGGGCCAACTCGGTACTGATATGACGTGCCGTTGCAGGACTTCTTGCCAAGATATCCAGGGCTTGCTCACCTTCATCTTCCCCACTGCCCTTGATTTTATGACCCAGGAAGACTTTGTCACTGTCATCATGGCGTCTTGCGTAAAAGCAGTATCCAAATGAATTACTATTTTGGGCAAGGCGCCCTCTACAAATGCCCCAACCGGTTAAAATATGGGCCAAGGTAATGACATCTTCCTGGGTATAGCCTCCATTCACCCCCAGTGTGTGGAGTTCCATAATTTCCCGGGCATAATTTTCGTTGATTCCTTCAAATTTTCCACGAGCACCGGGACTCCCAGGGGCTGTATTTTCCCAATTATCCAGGTAAAACAGCATGGCCGGGTGATGGGCGGTTGCCCCCAATAAATCTCGAAAACGCCCTAGTGCATAAGGGCGTATTGCTTGCTCCTCATACGCCCCAACCCAAAGCCGATCCAATCCTTTATGGACATCCACATTAAAGTGATTAAACCAAAAGTTGGTCATAACCTCTTGGAGCTGCCGACGGCTTTCTGTCGCACGTAAAAGCCGAGCATCCATGGCTTGTTCAATAACAATTCTGGCTTTTTTACGGGCTTCTTTAATGGCTTGTAGGTCACGCTTGCCCTTTACTTTAAGCCCCAAAGGCTGAAAGGTTTCAAAAAGTTGCACCGGGGTCATCTGAAGCGTTGTCAAGGAACTTAAATCCTGAGTCAAATCCGGCGATTCCGGAATGGTCTGTGGCGCCAACTGTTCCTGGATATAGTTTTCAATGCCCATGGACTTCACACGCTGGATATCCCCAGGGCTTGGGCCAAAACTAAGACGATTTAACACATGCAGAATTTGCGTATCCGTTGGCTCTGCTTGAGCTTGCATCAAAACGGGATTCGCAATCAACGCCAGTAGGACCCACATTATCACGAAGCATTGCTTCAGCCTTCTCATCATTGGTTTTTTTCCCATTATTGAGGTGCTCCCATCAACAGCATTCCAAACCATCACAGCGCTCATCGAAGCCAGGAAAAGTATCCATAAAAAATACTGCTCAGACCGGAAAAAAGTTTCATTTGTTTTGTTGAAAAACAAATGAAAATTAACCCGTTTTTGGGGAATCGTTTCTTACTGAAAAGATAATCGCTCTTTTATTTCAGACAAAACACGTTTTAAAGCTTTCCCTAAATCGGTTAAGGGTTCTTGCGCTTGCTGAATTTGGGAGTCCTCTCCAGAACGTTTTGCCGCTAAACGCCGCTTATTCAACTCAATAACAAGCCGATTAAATTCACCTACCAAGGGATGTTGCTTTCCAAGACACACAGCCTCTTTAATATGGGGCCTTTGCATCAATGTCGCAATATCTCTCTCATCGATTTTACCCCCATTTTGTGTGGATTCCACACGAGCCATGTCTGTAATAGGCTCAAGGACCTTTAGAACATCTATCGGAAAACTTCGTAGCCAGGTTTCGTAATGTTTTTGTTCATCTTTACCGCAAAAAATCGGTTTATTCCTGAAAAGTTTAAGCTTTTCCTGGTCTAACAACGGTTGATTCCAAACCGTTCGGCTTGAATGATGCCTGTATAATGGATCCAAGGAAACCTGTTTCATCACAACGTGTATACTCTCAACAGATGTAAGTTACTCTAATAGCACCATTTTATTTTGTAACCCTATGGATTTTAACGGACCTGAATAGTAAGAATTGCCTTATTTTGTTTCATTCTTTACAAAACGCAACCCGACAAAATGCATTTTTGGCACTAAATACATTGTTGGAAATTATCTACTCAAAAGATAGTGCGATTGGTGAAGAGTTTCTCTCAAGGGTTGTCTTTACAATAAAAGAAAATAATCACATGATTTTACCAAAATGGTGAATAAAAAGTGGATTTTGTAAGTGTATTGGAGAAGAGCAATTTAAGGTAGGGCACAAACCTATGTTTGGTAAAAGTTTTGAGTTGTTCAAACTGTTTGGATTTCCCATCAAAATTGATGTGAGCTGGTTTATTATTTTGTTCTTGGTGACATGGACCCTGGCCCTCGGCTACTTTCCGTTTAATTATGTGGGACTCTCCACGGGGGCGTACTGGTTTATGGGGGTTATTGGCGCCATTGGACTTTTTGTTTCCATTATCCTCCATGAGTTTTCCCACGCATTGATTGCCCGTAGGGCTGGACTACCCATTCGAGGAATTACGCTTTTCATCTTTGGAGGTGTTTCAGAAATCAGTGAAGAACCCCAAAGTTCGAAAATAGAACTTTTAATGGCCATTGCGGGCCCCATTTCAAGCTTTATTATCGGCGGATTTTTCTTTATTAGTGAAGTCATTGCAATCCAATATAATTGGTCAATGATTATCACCGGGATCTTCGGCTACCTCGCCATGATCAACTTGCTGTTGGGTATTTTCAATTTAGTCCCGGCTTTTCCGTTGGATGGTGGCAGAGTCCTTCGTTCAATTTTGTGGGCCTGGAAAAAAGACATCCGCTGGGCAACCCGTATTGCGTCAAGAATTGGCTCATGGTTTGGGGTCCTCCTCATTGTCTTGGGCATTTTGAGTTTCTTTTCTGGGGCCATTGTAGGAGGCATCTGGTGGGTTTTAATTGGTCTGTTTCTTCGAGGGGCAGCCAATGCTGCCAATGAACAGCTTGAAATTATGCAAGCCCTTAAAAATCAATCCGTAAGACGCTTCATGAAGTCAGAACTCATTACGGTTCCATCCAATTTGTCCCTAGAAGAACTGGTGAATAACTACTTTTATAAATATCATTTTAAAATGTTTCCTGTGGTGGATGAAAACAAACTGGAAGGCTGTATCAGTATTGATCAGATCAAAGAAATTCCGCCCAATCAGTGGAACCAACACAATGTTGCAGAGCTGATTAGTGTCTGTCCCGTGGATAAAACCATTACTCCAGACACAGACGCCATCAAAGCACTCTCCATGATGACCCAATCTGGAAATTCAAAGTTGATTGTGACTGAAGGCAATAAAGTCGTGGGTATTCTAACACTGAAAGACCTGATGGAATTTCTCTTGATGAAGATTCAGCTGGAAAGACAAGTTGCCTAGCCTTTTAAAATCGATTCTCCAATTATTGCCTGGGTTAAAGCGCTTTGTGCTGCAATGCAAACATTTTTGCACGATGAGCCGACTTTAAGTAAAACTCCAGAGCCTCGGGACGAAAGAACGTATCACTCTGTTTTTTGGTTTTACCTGAAGCGTTCTTAACTTTCATCGACAATTCAACCCTATCCGGTTCAAAAGAAGCAACCAAACTAGGCGGAGCAGATGTAAGTATCGTTGTAATAAGATCTTTTTCCCGTTTTGGAATATTTAAAGTTGGATTAAAAACAGCACTCCCTTTAAAAAGGACTTTGTTGATCATATTGACCCCTCAAAATTAGAATACCCTCCAATTCTGGCCGAAATAGCCTTCTGAAGTCCCCAACCAGAAAAACATTGAAAATTTAAATCTATTTTATTTATATCAAAAATCTTCTTTTTTCGCAATTTAAAGTCAGCCTGCCCTCCTCAACAGGCATCTTGAATATTTCCTAGTTTATTAATTGCGTTTCAAGAAACTTGAGACCCAATTAATGCCTTTTGCCCAATGGAAGGCGAAGCTTATTATGGATTTGCCCCTATAGAGTCTCGTTTTTCCGAGATATCATGAAGTAGCTCAATGACATCTTGAGGCATCCGGTCTTTTAACGCAATATCAGCCTGAGCCACGATACCAATACAATGCATTTCATCATCACATACCGGTAAACGCCGAACTTGATGTTCTTCCATTAGATCAATTGCCCGGTGAACCTCTTCATGAGGATAAATGGTAATTATTTGTCGTTGTTTTTGAACACAATCCTGTATTTTAACATCCTTGGGATGTTTTGGAGTATCGAGCAAACACAGTGCAATATCTCTATCGGTAATGATGTTTTGAATTTTATTGTCTCCATCGACAATAGGAACAGCACCACAACTTGTGTTTCGCATAATCTCCAAGGCGTTCTGCACCGAGTCAACAGCATGACAGGTGCGGGGATTGGGTGTCATAATTTCTTGAATTTGTTGCATTAATCTTTACCTCTCTTTTCTTATCACGGGTTTCATCACTTCAAGATATGCTTATATGTACGTTTTTTTGTTCAAGATGAACATTCCTCAAAGAGGCAATTTGGGCGAGTTGAGCACATCATTGAAGAACAGAAGATTCCCAAGATAAGGAATTGAAAATTAATTTAAAAATCCATCAAAATAAAGCGTTGCAAATGGTGACAATCATAAAGAGGAGAAAAGATTATGGCAACGAATCAGCATGCAATTGTGGATATTGAAGTGACCCCCCTTGGAACTCAAACAACAACCATCAAAGATTATGTTATTGCAGCAGAAGAGGTGTTGAACCGATACCCCGCTCTCAAGTTTGAAATCAATCCCATGTCAACAACCATTGAAGGCGACCTGGAAACCATTTTTCACGTGCTTCACGAAATGCATGAAGCCCCCTTTCAAAAAGGGGCGAAGCGAGTGCTCACATCCATTCGAATTGATGATCGCCGAGATGGGATTCACGAATCCATGGCAGAACGGGTTCAAGTGGTTAAAGAAAAAATCAAAATGAAATAATCAATCTTTCCGTCCTTTTTCGGCACTAAGCTTTGACGTCGAAGAAACTTCTGCCAAAACTTTGAGGAGGTCAAATGTGGTAACAATCCCTAGAGGAATTTGCTCATGAGGTTTTACGATAATCACGCGATGAATCTGGTGCTGATACATGAGCCGGGCAATCTCTTGAACCGTTGTCTCTGGATTAGCCGTAAAAACGTTATGGGTCATATAATCTGCAACCAGGCCTGCCCCCGGTTCAATTTGAAAATCTCGAATCCCAAAGTGATGATTATGAACTGCCTGAGCAAAATAATCCATGCCATAAGGAATATCAATATCAGCATTCATGAGATCGGTGATTGAAACCACCCCCACTAAGACCCCTCTGCGATCCACAACGGGGGCTCCTGTTAAATGGTTGATCCGAAAAACATTTGCCGCTTCTTCACAGGTCATTTGAGGCCGAACTAGCACTAAATTTTCGCTCATAATATCTTTTGCATAAAGTTGTATTTCCATCGTTTTCCTCCTCACGCAGCCAAAATCATGAGGGTATCGTAGTAGCAAAACGGCTTATTTTAAATTCATCATCGGGATATTAGCGATGTGGGGAGAAATTTTCTCATGACAACGCCACTCAAACCTTGTGCAAGATAGAGTTATATACTGCCCCCTCAAGAGATGAAAAGCGATTCTTTTCATCACGTTTTCACCTGTTATTGCGCTCAAAGGATTCTCTTGTTAGTGTATTGTTACGATAGAATGAAAATGGGGACGAGTCGGCTTATATGGAAACACTGACAATTGATAAGCAAGAATGTTATATAAAGAGGGATTGCCCCTCTTGCAGCCAAAGCACAAACCTCGCCAAACAGGAAATCTGCTCAATAGACAAGGCTGAAGAGATGGATATCGATGAAGTCAGTAAACATTGGTACGGATTTTACTTCAAAAGGAAAATCTTTTTTTCTTACTATCGATGCTCCTCCTGTGGAATTTTATATTGTCCCCAGTTTTTTAGTCCCTCTCAGCTCAGTTTACTTTATAGCCAAATGCCGGATAACACGGCCGGTGTCTCTCAATCCATTTTGAAAAAGACCCAAAAAGGATACTTTGATGTTTTAAAGCAATACTCGCCTTTAACGGGAGAATTTATGGAAATTGGCGCTGATATTGGCTTATTTACACAATTTTGCGTGGATGGTGGAAACTTCTCCAAGTATTGGCTATTTGAACCCAATAAAGCGGTTCATGAGGTTTTACGCCAAAAAGTCGCCAGTCACCCTCACCAAATTATTTCCGAAATGTCTGACTACAGCATGATCCAAGATAACAGTATTTCTGCTCTTGCCGTGGTTCATGTTTTGGATCACCTCATTGACCCCGTACAAGAAATTCAAACCTTAAAAAAGAAGCTTACTCCAAATGGTGTCATGTTATTTGTAACTCACAATGAATCTTCTTTGCTAGCTAAAGCAACTAAGATGAAGTGGCCCCCTTATTGTCTTCAGCATCCGCAGCTTTACAACCCAACTTCCATCACAAACCTTCTTGAGAATTGTGGCATGAAAGTACTGGCCATCAAGCCTTCTTATAATTTCTTCCCAATAACATTTCTAACGAAGCAAGTGTTTAGTCTCTTTGGTTTTGGAGAGATTCCATTACCTCAACTTGAATGGTTAAACATTGGTCTTAAACTAGGCAATATGATTACCATTGCATCTCCCCAAAATGAGTAGAGTGTTGTTGAAAATTACTGCACCCCTTTTAATTGAATCAATGACAGATAATGACATTCTGAGATATCAATTGGTTTAGGTGATTTTTGTTGCCGTGCAAGAAGCTGATGATAATTTTCAAGAACTTCATCCTGGAAATATTTATTATTGACTAAGTTTTTCGCATGCATAAGCTTGTCGTAATCCTTGGGTTCCAATCCAGATGCCAACTTACAAAGCTGACCTAATTTAATGTTGGTGTTAAACAGAAGATATGAATTGTTCTCATAGAGAATATTATTGGGATATTGAGTGACAATACAGCTTAAACAGCTTGTTTCATTCTTACGAATAACCATTAAAATAGGCTGTTTTAGATGTGGCTTTAGAATTTTATTATTTTGGTTTGCATTTAGCCAATTAAATGGGAAAAGAGGCGTTAGCATAAAATCCACCATGTCAGCTTTAGGGGTTCTTATAACATATGAACCCACTTTTAAATGCTGGTTATTTTCCTGCAACTGAAACATGTCTTTGGTAACATAGCCCCCTTCGTGAATATATTGATGAATATAGATAACGCCATTCAAAATAACCGCCATCAAAAATAAATAAATAAAATAATATAAATTCTTTTTAGGTTGGACTAAGTAATAGAATGCAGCAAAGGTTAAAGGAAATAGCAAGGGTAAAAGAAGGGTATAGGCCTTCATATACTGATAGTTATTAATATCTTCAATATAATGAACTTTTAAAAACACAATGAGAACAATTATAAAAGGCGTTATCCAAAATGCTAAGTCAATGGATTTATTTTTTAGGAAATAATAAGCAATGAAGCCTAAAAGCACTATTGAAAGTAATACATTAATTAACCCACTTGCAAAAGACCGTTTGAGCAAAAGATAGCCCGTTACAGAATAAAGGTTAAAAATCCCCACAACTTCAGCAAATGATGCCCAATGGGGTTGATAAAAGCCTGCTATTTTAATGTTTTTAAGATTTGCAATGGTATACCCAAACCATGTGATGCTGTATGGAAGAACTATCAAAAAGCCAATTGAAGCAGCTAAGACGACATATAATACAAATTTTTGCTTTATCTTTCGAAGTAGAACCAAATCTAAAATCAGTGAGATACCAAAAAACACAAAAAAGAAAAAATTGGCTTCATTATAATTAGCCATCAATCCTGCAAAAATAAACCCAAAAGTGAAAATAAGTTTTCGCAGATCGATATTTTCTTTTACATCTGAGAACAATGTCACCGGAGATTGTTTTCTGATATACCAATACAAAATAAATAATAGAAGCAGAAACGGGAACCCATAAATTTGAGCATATTCCCCTTCATAGTAGACATTTAAATAATTAACATTTAAAGAAAATGCCAACGCAATTACAACAGCGAGGAGCGGTGGCAACTGGAATATTTCAAGCCCTATAAAATAAACAAGACCAATGGTTATAAAACAACTGATACTGAGCAAAAGAAAAATCGTATGGAAGACCTGATTGAATTTTAAAAAATCCGTTAAAGCTGCAACTGTCGCAGGATACCCCCATCGCCTTGCTTTTAATAGAAATTCCGTATCAACAAAATCATTAAAACTTAAAGAGCGATCATTTTGTAATTTTGCAACATCCAAAGAACCCAAATTGGTTTGATATAAAATATCTTTTTTAGTGCCTCTAAGTGTTCCTCTATCCAATAAATGCTGTGCTGTTTCAGCATAGCCCACCTGATCAATGCCAATTCGATACGGTGTCGTTGGAAATCCTACATTTAACACTGGTAAAATCATGAAAATAATTGGAATTATCGCTAAAAGTGGTAGCAAAATAACTTTTAAATAATTCTGCTTTAAGCTTTTCCAAAAAGAACTATCAGAATCTTCTCGCAGGATAAAATTAACTTGTAAACATTTTTCTTTTTTTGAAGCCGCCACAAATGTTTTTAAAATAAAAGCAAAAATTTGCCAAGTTATCCCAG
>JANWIO010000045.1 GCA_025449835.1 Vampirovibrionales bacterium | reverse complement strand
GTGATTTTTTCCATTCAATCCCCTCTCGCTTTCAGCCGAGTTACGGATAAAAAAGGGAATCCCTTAACGCCTGAAAACATTGGGACAAAGCGGGAAGCGTTTAGCCAAAAACCTTTTTTAGATTTATTAACCTGGGGGAACCGCACAACAGAAGAGCAGGTATTATCTGAAGGAAAGAAAATTAACCGCATAATTGAGGCTGTAAATAAACATGCGCCGGTTTATGTGGCTGGAGGCAATGATGGGGCAGATCATTTTAATGCTTTTAATTTGGCGCAAGGGGGCTATCACTTGGGCGCTAAGAACAAGCAGGGAAAGGTAGAGCCTTACAGCGCGGACAATTCGCTTTTAACCCATTATGGACCGGGCTCTTTCACCATATCTCAGGTTCGGGGCGGGTATGACATTGATGGCAACGGCACTGCCGATATTACCGAAAACGATACCCGGCTTTCCAAGGGGCAGCCTCTTGTGGATCGATTTGTGGGCCGGAATATCTTAACCACGGTGGTCTCCGACATGCAATTTGATGCCGTGAAAAGCAATTTGAGAGCCGATTCAAATGGTGTTGTGATAGGGACATTGACACCAGAGGTGAATGCTCTCAGAGAAAACAAGCTTTTTTCCCTTAAGCAACTGGAAGCGGTGGGTATCCTAACCCCGGAACTCAAGAAAACCTGGGGACACTATGGCGATTATGTTCACTTGGGAGGGGCTGCCATGACTTTTGGCTTCCGAAAAGATGCTTCAGGCCATATTGTGTATAATCCACTGAACCTACCAGCGAAAGATATCAAAGGCAAGCCAGTGAGCTTAACTTTTGGAACCTCCAACGTGGGGCCTTATCTTGTCGGACGCAGTGATGTTGGGCATTTTACCAAGCGAGAACGGGATAAGCCCTAGCCCACTAAGCAGGATCTGAGTAGGTTAAATGCCGCAAGCAGGCATCTCGAATGGCCGCATCATCCGGGTGCAGACGAAACTCTGTATTTCGGCCTTGGGCAACTTCATGACGCAACAGTTCTTCAGCCAGGCGGGTATCCTTATTGTTTTCAGCCAGGGCAACCCGTCGGTTGGCTTCGGCCACCTGCACCACCACCGGTTTACGGGTGGGGTCAAACTGTCCCAGGGTATCCATGGGGACGGCCACAAAAACCGTTCTTTTACCTGCATCCACAGCACATAATAAGGAGCCGAGTCCCTCTTGTTTGGTGCTGATTTTGGCTTTTAAATCTTCGCTGGGGTGGGTGGGAAACACAAAATAAAAGCCAGCTTCCCCATTTTGGACGCATTCCACGCAAGCAGACTTGGGCTGAAGCGGGTTGGCGGCGGAGGGTTCGCTGCTGGAAAATCTGGGTTTTAAAGCGGTTTTAGGGGCAATGAGTGGTGTAATTCGCATGGGGATTTCCTTTTTTTTATCGAACTTAATTTGCGTTTTATATTACAACGATAGAATTAAATTAAATATTGTTTTGAATTAACTTTTTACAAAAAGCAATACTGCCTTGTGTTGCTTTGTTGAGCCATTGATAATAGCGGGGTCACGCTAGGAAAGGTTACACCAGAAAGGGTAATACGATGAGACTTTCCCCAGTTACACCTACCGCTTTCCAAATCAAGAAGCCTGCCATTACGTTTGGCAACAAGCTGAATTCTGGATTGATGAGTGGTTGGGATGAATTGGAAAAAACAAACTTTGCGGATGTTCCGGCTCTCTTAATGAAAGACAGACGGACGAGTTTGAACCTTGCTGCAGGGTATATTTTACAGACACTTGGCATAGAACCCCAAATGGGCATGCGGGTCGCTCTACAAGTTCGGGACATCCCCAAAACCGACTGGTTGCAGAAACTCAACCTACTCAAGCGCCTCAAGATCAGACAAGAAACCTTTACGCAACTCGAAATGCCTGTTGGTTCTTACATTGATGATATCAAATCCGGCAAAAAGCAAGGAACCATCCGTCTTGGCATCAGAACACCTGGCGTGTACACCAACGAAAATTTAAAAATTGTACCGGTCAAAAACGGCGTTCCCAAGGGGAGAGCCTTTCATGTTGCGTATTATGATACGAAGACATTTCCGTTTATGGCCATTAACGAAAGCCATTTGCAGGCACAAGGCGGCGGCACCGTCGAAGAATTAAAATCCAATTTAAATGGCTTTTACGGTCACTATTTCCCCAATGGCGAAATTCCCCCAGAGTACCCCATGACGGAAATACAGTTTCGAAAAAAACAAAAATAAAGGATTTTAATTTAAGCCAGAGGCCGTTCTCTCCCCTGGGAAAGCAAGCTTCCTGATTCGAAGGGGTTTCACCCCTTTCGGGAAAAAGCGATTTTCCATTCCATTTAAAAAATCTCACCTTAAGGGCTTTTCCCCTATCCCCACTCTAGCAGAATCTTTTCTTTAAAGCCGGGTCCGTTCCCTCCCCGGCACCCCTCCCTAAAATAAGCTTGAGGATGGGGTCGGTGCAGGGCAGGATACAGGCCCTGCAACAAAACATTTGAAGGAGTGGCAAAATCCAAAGATTCAATGTTTTTGTCTATTCCAGAGGCCGTTCCCTCCCCGGCACCCCTCCCTTGCTTTTGAGTATGAATTTTTGTAACGGTTTTGTATGGCAGGGGCAATTTAAAATCTTGAGGGCATTTATTGGGATACCCAAACCCATCGATTTTATGGAAATCAGAAATAAAAGGATAAAACCCCATGAGTCATCTAACTGTTAACCCCGCCGTTCGCTTTCAAGGACGCTGGAAAGTGGATACCGCTGTGATTAAGTACAATGATCAAAATAGTGTGAAGCAGGGTGTCCAAGAATATCGAGATATTTCATCTATCTTTAAAGACAGGTTTAGTGCACTAATTGAGGCTCTCCCAGACTCCGTGGAATTAGAATATGATAAATATCGTTGGTCTCCCAACATTCGAATTCAAATGAAAGCAGGTGTCGCCAATGGTGACCGTTATTCTGAAAGTATGGAGCCGAAAAAAGGGGGACTCTTCAAAAAGCCTGAATCCGTCGAAGATTTTATTCAACGGGCCGTGAATCGAGCAGCTGAACTTGCCAAAGAACTAAAGGCCCAATAGTTATTTTCGCCATATTATGGCGTGAAATCAACTGGAAAGAAAGGAAACTTAAGATGAACCTCATTCAATCCGTATCACCTGTCCGCTTTCAAGGACATTGGAGAGTGGATGGCGATGTTATTAAAGAATGCTCCAGTTTGCAAGCCGGAAAAAAAGATTATGAGCGTATTGGTGCGCTTTTTTCACAAGATTCCAATCGTTTGGCCATTGAAGCCTTACCCCACTCCGTGGAATTGGAATACAACCGGTCTTCTTATCATGGTGATTCAATAGAAATTAGCATGGATATGGGTGTTGCCCATGGGCAATACTACCGTGAAGAGCTAAAACCCAAGATCTGGATTCCGTTTTTTAGAAAGCCTGAGAAACTGGGCCAATTCATTCAACGGGCGGTTAAAAGGGCACAGGAGCTTTCCAAAGAACTGAATGCCTTGTAATAAGTGATTAACAACAATTATTGAATCGATGCCCTAGAAAGGAACGTGATGATGCTCCCCATTCAAACCTCAGCGCCTGTAAGATTTCAAGGTCAATCCAAGGTTGATCCCACGATGTACATGATTATGAGTCCTGATTTTACCTGGATTTCAAGTTTTTTGAGGGCCAACCAGGAGAAGATTGAAGCCTTACCCCCATCGGTGATGCTAAAATACCAAAGCGGACCTCTTTTAGGCGATACGATTCAAATTGCGTTTAATGCAGGCAGCGTTTGTGGAAAACACTACGTGGAAGGCGTAAAACGCAAACGGAAAATTCCCTTTGTCAGAGCGCGTGAAGCGGTGGATGTTTTTATTGATCGGGCGATTGAAAGAGCCACCAAACTGGCAAGCGACTTAAAAGCCCAGTAATAATTTACGCTAATGGCTGCGATGGCTGCGTTGCAGGAGCAGCCCCTCGCAAATGCGATAGGCTTCATGCTGAAGGGCCATAATTTCGGCAGTTTCAGGCATTAAAATAATGGCTTTGAGTACGGGTACGGCCTCTTCTAGATTCAGCATCTCTACGGCCTTTAAATACTTTTGATTGATGCCGTTCAACATCATTTCCGAGAGCAATTTTTCCCGCGCCCAGGCATACACCCCAAAAGAGGCCATGGTGAGGGCAATTTCACCATTTACAGCCCGATTCACCAAAGAGGAAGGGCTTTTTTCCATGGGGAAAAGCTGGTCTAATATGGCGATGCCTTTGCGTAAACGTCGTTTACGAACCTGCTTAATGGCTTCAATGAGAATTAACGGGTTTTCCTGATGATTGGCTTCTCCCAAGCACCAAAGATAAAACTGATCGACATCATCATAATCCAGCTTGGAGAGGGCCTTCATCACCACCCGCAGATATTCGGGATACTCTTGGGCAAAGGTAATCAGGGGCTTTACGATTCGGAGTTTTCCAATTTGCCCTAAAAACAGGATAATGCGGCTGTTTTCTTCCATCGTTTTGGCGGGGAATCGCTGTAAAATGGCGTTGGTCACGTCACCATCAGGGGTATCTAAAACTTTGAGGGCTTCGGTTAAAGCGGGTTCATCGGCTTTGTGGGTGAAAAATTGTTGGCAAAGGGTTTCAATCACGGGCAGTCGCTCTTTGCCTGAAGGGTAAGGCAGCTCAGAGAGCCATTGAATGACATCCTGACGATAAGGCGCATCGGGGGTGGCCAGCCAGTCTTGCAAGGGAAAAGCCAGCCAAACATGGCGAAATGGGCGAATGAGTTGATAAACCGCATCGTGAATCACCACGGGGAGGCGATGATACTTCATGAAATCGTCAAACACCCAGCGCACGGTGAGTTGCCCAATGGCCATATCTTGAGACTGCACCAGCATTTCAAGACGCTCTAAAAAAGTTTGATGGGCTTCACCAAGGGTTTTTCGATCCAATTGCTGGCTGCTTTTATCCAGATATACCTTTAAGGGCAGGCTTAACTCCCCCTTTTTGTGGGATCTGCCAAAGAGTGATTTGACCCGAAATAAAGACCGGTGTGGGATGATGGTTACACCCCCTCTCTATCTATCCTTTGTATTTCATCCAAAATTTGGAATCTTCAACACTATTAGTGTATCGGGTTGCGCATGATTCGCAAATAACTTGGCATGAAAGCGATAAAAATATTTACAATTGAAACGTTTTAACGCAAAATAGCGAGAGGTAGAACTTCGTGTTACAAGAACACTCAAGGAGAACAGAACAGACATGAGCGCATTAACCGACTTGCCATTGCACCGCAATGCACCCACACCCAGCATTAACGACATTTTAAAAGAAGCCAAATCGCAGGATGTGAAGCTTGTGAGATTACAGTTTGTGGATCTCCACGGCCATCCGAAAAATATGTCCATCCACGTGGCCCAGCTTGAAAAAGCATTGAACAATGAAATTATGTTGGATGGTTCCTCAATTGCCGGATTTCGTACCATTGAAACCTCCGATATGTACTTTTATCCAGATTTAAGCACCTTTAAAGTATTGCCTTGGATTGAAGGCAATCGCAAAGTGGCTCGCATCATCTGCGATATCTACAATCCAGATGGCACGCCCTTTGATGGCTGCCCTCGAAACAACCTGAAACGGGTTCTTGCCCAGGTGGAAGCTCAAGGCTATGTCTACAACGTGGGTCCTGAACTGGAATTCTTCCTCTTTAAAAAGCTGGCCGATGGCACCATTACCCAGGAAACTCATGATGCTGCCGGTTACTATGATTTAGGCCCGGATGATATGGGCGAAGTGGTTCGGAGCGAGATTGTGGACACCTTGGAACGCTTGGGCTTTGAAATGGAAGCCGATCACCACGAAGTGTCTCAAGGTCAGCATGAAATTGACTTTAAATACGCGGATGCCTTAAGAACCGCTGATAACGTGACCACTGTGAAAATCATTACCCGCTTAATTGCAGCTCAACACGGTTTACACGCTAGCTTTATGCCCAAACCCGTGTTTGGCATCAATGGTTCTGGGATGCACGTCAACCAATCCCTCAGCGATAAAAGCGGAAATAATATCTTCGCCTCTGAAGACACCAAATACAAACTCTCTCAAGAGTCGTTGTGGTACATTGGCGGGATTTTAAAACATATTCGCGGCATTACCGCCATTGCAAACCCCTTGGTTAACAGCTATAAACGGCTTGTCCCTGGCTACGAAGCCCCCGTTTACGTGGCTTGGTCGCCTTCAAACCGTAGCGCACTCCTTCGGGTGCCTGCAAAACGTGGTAAATCCACCCGGATTGAACTGCGCTCCCCAGACCCATCAGCCAACCCCTACTTGGCCTTTGCCGCAATGGTGATGGCTGGTTTGGACGGGATTAAAAACAAAATTGAGCCCCCGTCACCTGCTGATGTAAACATCTACAAGCTGAGCGCTGCTGAACGGGATTCGATGGGGATTGCTGCACTTCCTGGTAGCTTGTATGAAGCTTTGGAAGAGTTGAAATCCAGCACAATTGCTCGTGAAGCCTTGGGTGAACATATTTACGGTGAGTTTATCCGCACCAAAGAACGGGAATGGGATGAATTCCGCATTAATGTAACCCCTTGGGAAACCGAGCGTTACTTATCCCGCTACTAATTTGTAAATACTCCTTTAGGGACGGTGCAGGGCAGGAACAGGCCCTGC
>JANWIO010000044.1 GCA_025449835.1 Vampirovibrionales bacterium | reverse complement strand
CGTTGAAGCCACCGCCGTTAAATGACGAATTTCCTCAAAGAGTTGTCGTTGCTCCGGATTCAACGACGCCAGATAATCGTTGCGATCAAGTTTGGTTGATCGAATATCGGTTTGCCATTGCTGATAAGCCCCAAGCTGTTCGGGCGAGAGGGCCTTTTTTAGATCACTATTGGCCGTTTGTAAACCAGTTTTGTCAGTTTGAATGGTGGTTGAAAGCTGCTGTTGCTCTGGTGTTTGAGATTGAACAGCTTGTTGCCGAAGTTGTTGCAACTGACGTTGCAGAAAACGCCCCGATAAATTCCCCGAAATATTCCCATTCATGCGGCTTCTCTCCTAAAGTTTTCTCATTGCTCGACGCCCCGAATCCCCCAGGGGACTTACCCCTATTTCGGCAAATCAAAGCCCTTTCTTGAGGATTGATGTCACAAATTTTTACAAAAGCGTCTTAAGCCGGTATTGATAACCGATCCATTTTAGAGATTATTTAAGGAACGATTTTGTTCATCAAAAGGGTGAATACACCCCGAAAAGGAGACTGTGCCTGTTGCGCCAACAACCGGGCCATTTCAAGATGATTGCCTTTTATCGCAATATCCAACGGCGTTTTAAGGTCATGATTTTTAATCGATTTTGCACCGGCTGCCAACAATGCTTTAGCCGCCTCAAGATGATTGTCACGGGCTACATAGTGTAATGGTGTTTGCCCCCATATATCAGTCGCATTCAGATCGGCCTGAGAAGCCAGTAAACGTTGCAGCAGTTTGACCACGTTTTGTTTAGCCAATACCGCCCAATGTAAAGGGGTTTGGTTCCAAGCATCACGAGCATTGGGATTTGCATTCAATTGGAGCAGTTCTTCAGCAGACTCTACAAGACCATACATGGCAGCAAGGTGCAAAGGCGTTCGATGATCATGCCGGGAGGTCACATTGGGATCGGCGCCTTGCTCTAAAAACAGGCGCACCACTTTGGGCTTATCTCCCAGAGTTGCCCAATGCAAGGGACTTTGCCCATCCTTATCTCGTAGTTGCGTAATATCTAACTTCTCGCGCCCGTTGGTTAGTATCCTCTGCAACGATGCCAGGTCTTCATGAGCAATGGCATTGAATAAATTCCGCTTTTGAGGGTGAATACCAAAGCGAGGTTGCTTGTGAAGACCATTAGAAACAATGGATTTTGATAAAAGAGGTTGAATTTGCATTCTTGAAATCCTCCGTATTGGGATTCTTAGCTAAATGATGATAACCAATTCGTAAATATCGCAGCCCTGAGCTTAAGTTGATCTTTGAGATCCACAGGAATCCCCTGTTTTTTTGAAAGCCTCTGTAGAATTTGATGTCGAGCAACATAATAATGTTTATCTTGAGCAATTTGTTGGGTTACCAGGGTCAAGGCTGTTTCACCATTCTTATCCTGAGCATCGAGATTGATTCCAGGATAAGTCAATAAATGCTTCACGGCTTTCGCGTTGGAATGTTGAACAGCATATAATAAAGGGGGTTCTAAATTTTTATCACGATGATTAACATCAATCTGAGGATGCTGCAAAAGCAATTTGGTTGTTCGTCCACTCCCATCCCACATGGACTGCAACAGCGGTGTTAGACCCTCTTTATCTTCTAAATTGACATCAATATCTTCTCGACGCAATAAAGCGGGGATGACTTTTAAATTTCGCTGGCTAACAGCTGCACGCAGGGCCGTTCTTCCATATTTATCCGTGTCATTGATGTTAACCTCTTGAAGAGAAGCTAGAAATTTTGCGATTTTATTTCGCTTTGCAGAAGGTGTCCACCAACATGCCTTGATTAAAGGGGTAACACCATCCTCCTTTTTAACATTCACATTGGTCCCAGCCTTCACCAAGGCCACCGCTTGCAGAAAATCAGCAGTGTCGATGGCTTCGAATAATCGGCGTTCTTTCTCGGTTAAGTTTGATTCGGGCTGTTTATCCGAGCCAAATCGAAGCAAAACACTATCTGAAGGGAGTTTTGAAGGAGATTGCACTTGATTGTAAGACGAAGAAATCATCGTTTTTGATATGAGCGAGGGAACAGTCTGTTGTGAAGAGAATTGAATTTTCATGTCAACCAAACCTCTTTCCGAAAATAATTCTTGAAATAATATCTCAAAAACAATCAGGACTTACAAAAAGAATCGGCTTGTAAGGCCGCTCATGTTACAGTTCGGCAATACTTGTAAAAACAACCACTCTCACTTAAAAAAGCACCTCGTGCTCAACAGCTTATTTTTCAACATTGCGGAACAAAAATAAAAGCGGGCTCGTCATGGGATCTCCATCAAAGGTCTTAAGACCTGTATAGGACAAGAATATAGACTCGGGTTTAATGCATTGATTCTCAAAATTTGTTAAGGTCGATTTAAGAGACAACCTGGAGGTCTGGAAGATGAAACACCAATGGATTCAATGGAGCATAGCTCCCATGATTACAGCAATCCTATTAATACCCACACCCGCTATGGCTAGTCACTGCTGGTGGGATCATTATGGGCATGAACATTGTGATCAGGGCCAGCATCGCGGATGGTATAAGCATGAAGATACGCGTCAACAGCCTTTACTGGATTGGAAAACCAAGGAAATTTTAAAAGGTGGCGTGGTGGGTGCCGGTGTTGGCGCTGGTGCAGGACTTTTACTCCATAAAAGCGTTGGCAAAACAGCCCTAGTGGGTGCCTTAGTCGGCTCTGGCACACAAGCAACTCGCTACAGTAAAATCCTAAGACAACATCCTGTGGGGAAAATGGCGGTTTATGGCGCATTGGCTGGTGCCGGAGCTTCTCAGCTAACCCATGAAGGATCCCTTGGAAAGGGTGCCCTTTGGGGCGCTGCCATAGGGGGTGGATTGGGATTTCTTCAGAATAGTGGTCGGTAACCCAATGTCTTATCCCGTGTAAATCATTTTTAACAACCCTTCTCCAAAAGCTTCTTTCCTCAACCGAGGCAGAAGCTTTATTTTTTTGCCCTCATTTAAATTATCAAAATTCACGTGAAACTTTTTAAAAAGACCTTCAGTAATAAGACTACACCAGAGGGTGTGATTATGAATAAAAACCAATGATTTAATAACGGAGGATATGATGAAAACAACCCATTTACTAAAACCTTTTGCCCTAAGCCTTGCGATGCTCACCGTGTTCTCGGTGGCTCCGGTTTTTGCACAAGACACCACCCCAACAGATGCGACAACAAGCCCAAATACAACATCCGTGAGTACACCATCCACGCCTTCCCATCACAAACATTGGAAAAAACATCATCGGGGCTGCGAGGCGATGAAGCAATTGGGATTGACCCAAGATCAAAAAGATAAGCTGAAATCCATGCATAAAATGTTCCGAGAACAAAATGCAGCCACGTTTCAGGACATGAAGGAAAAATATAAAGAACTGAAAGCTTTGAAGTCTCAGAGTGGCGCATCCAGTGATCAAGTAGCAGCCTTGAAAAACCAGTTAAAGCAAGACCGTGAAACCTTAAGACAACAGCACCTGGCTATGATGCAAAGTGTTTTAACACCAGATCAGTTCCAAAAACTGCAAACGTTGAAACAACAATGCCGCCAATCTCACAAAATGAGAAAAGAACAATAAAAATAAAATCGGGGGGTGATATAATACCCCCCGGATACCCTTTTAATTTGACACCATTTTAAGTGAAGTATCCCCCATCTCCGGTATGAACGAAATATAAGGAGGCTATCTATGTTTCCTTCCGTCGGTCCCGCCGAATTAACGGTTGTCTTTATCGTGGTTCTCATCTTGTTTGGTCCTGGAAAACTTCCTGAAGTATTTAAAGCCTTAGGAGACGGTGTACGTCAGTTTAAAGAAGCCTCTCGGCCAATAACAACACTCCCTGAGCCTAAAACACAATCATCAGAGGCTCCCTCTCAACCCATTTCTCAATAATCGTATTAGCCTATTGGTCAAGGAAAGACGCTCTAAGCAATGGAGAATACCCCAGGAACGCAACAACGGGAATTTCCCCATTTAATTTGTAACCACGTGTGGATGTGGTCTGTTTTTTCTGAAGAAAAAGGGTTGTATTTTAATGGCTATGCCCTTAAAACGCCTGCGGGTGGTGTCTTAATTGATCCCCCCAGTGCAGAGGATGCGGTTTTAGCCCAGCTCACTGGAATTGGCTCACCTGTATTAATTGTGATTACCAACCGGGATCACGAGCGGTCCGCTGGCCTATTTCGCCAGCGCTTTGGGATTCCCGTGGCAGCCCATCATCTGGATGCACCCCTCATGGAGATTCCACCAGAACAAACCTTTGCCGATGGCGATAGCCTTTTGGGTGGCTTGCAAGTTATCCATATCCCCAATCAAAAATCACCTGGTGAATCGGCCTTGTACTGGCCCACCCAAAAAGTCCTCATTCTTGGCGATGCCCTTATTGGGAAACCCGCAGGTTCGCTTTCAATGCTGCCCGATGAGAAATATACCGATAGAGCCAAAGCCTTTGCTTCACTAAAACGGACCTTTACGTCCTTTCATTTAGACTACCAAACCTTGCTTTTGGGAGATGGGGAACCCATTTTAAATCAACCCAAGGCCGTGCTGGAACAGTTTTTAAACACCTGAAACTCTCGATTACGCAGAGCTTGTTATCCGTCTAAGCCAACTTGTTGGATAAGGGCTTCCATTTCAAACTGTGTCCAGGCATTTTTTCCTTTTTGTTTCACCATGGCCTCGTGCAACGCTTTAATTTTCTCACACTCAAAGTGGATTAAAAACGCTTTGGCCTTCTCATAGCCCTGCTTAACTTCACATTGAATAAACGCTTTACGCTCTCCCCACTGCCATTGCCCCCTAGGCTTTTCAAGATCCGCTAAAAGACGGGCACTTCCGTAAAGATTGAGTTTATCTGCAATATCACTAAAGGGCGGAAAAGTGGAACCGGTTAAATAGCCTTGAAGCAGTGCCCCAGCATAACTGCAAAAGATATCATCTTTCACCAAAATTTTGGCCATCTCTCGATCCGCCTCTGGCAACTCGTGAACTTTTTTCGGATTTTTAAGCATCTTTTCTGCCCGTTGCCGAAAGGCTGACACCATTTCGTGATATTGAACCGTATAGCGTGAAGCAAAACCTCCCCAAGTCGTATTGGTCAACACAGTTTTGGCCTTTTTATCCTGATCAGGATGAAATCCCCATTTTTTTGACATCTGACGAAAAACCAAGGAATGTCCCAGTTCATGCGCCAACACTGACCGGCGTTTTCGTATCACACAATAAAGCACCCATTCCGCTAACAAAAGATTCATCAAAGGCTTCATAGGTTTTCGAGCAAAAAGAAGAGTCGATATTTTTGCAGGCTGCCATGATTGTGGTACGGGAATGAAATTGGCTACAGTAACACAGCTAGCCACCACTAATAAAACTTCGTAAAAGGTTTTTCGAGCTTTTGCAAACCGAGAAGGTGATTTCCAAGTTGTTTTTTGGGGTAGATTGTTGATTTTTTCCAATTCACCCTGAAAACGCACACTTAGCGCTAAAGGTTTCAACACCTGCCCAGTAGAAACTGGCGAAAAAACAGATCTTAACTTCACCGATGGGATATTAGACACGAATTCAAAAAGTTCCACAAATTAAGTTTAAAGTTTGTATATTTTAGCAAAAACAGTGTGAAAAAGTCTAAAACCATGCTGTCTTAAAGAGCCCCTTTCTTGGAAGGACGTTACCAGGCCCCCCTTTACAAAACTCAAGAATCCACAAGACCCTTGGGTGATATGGTCATGGGCGCTTAAATCAGAGCCTTTTACAGTTTGTTAATCTCTCAACCGCAACGCTTGAAATTTATTGCGGTGGAATTAAAGCGGTTCGAATCTGAACCATTTCTTGAATCAGATGCTCAAAGCGTTCCAACAGCTCACTATGACGTAACTCTTCAGATGAAGGCTCTTTTCGCATAAAAGAGATGGTCCCACTGGATTCTAAAACAGCTTTTTCCACTTCTGTTAAAGACGAAAAACCCTGCCGCCTAGCGGCAGCCTCAATTTCTTCCAACGTAATCAGTTCTGTTTGCAGGTTTTGGGTTTGAATTTCACCGTGCTCAATCAACACATCCGATTCACCTTCGATCAAACGGGTCAGCTTTTCATGACGATAAAGGAAGCGCACCACCATATAATTCACCACTAATAGTGTTGCCGCCCCAATTAAGCCTCCAGTTAAAGAGTTATCATTCCCGATAATGGCATTTTGGACCGTGTTTGAAAGGGTCATTAAGACGACCAAATCAAACGGGTTAATCTGCGCCAGTTCTCGCTTGCCTGCTAGTCGCAGGCCAATAATTAAAAACGTATACACAATAATGGGGCGCAGAATTTTTTCCAAGATGGGCAACTCGGGATAAAACATGTCATGCCAAATTTGAATCATCATAAAAACTCCTTCATGGGTACATGGGGAATATGGCATCTATTCTCCACAAAAGAACCTGTAAAAGCACCCACAGGGTTTAATGTGGTTTCCAGGTTGTGTAAAACGGTCCTTTTTCACTATGATGGTCACAATTGAAAACGAGGATGTGTTAACAAAATGGCCATCAAATACAGTCAACGACTTCTCGGAAACATTCTCAGTGTCGTTATTCCTGTGGGATACATGATTGCCACCCATCTCTCTTGGGAAGGAGATCGAAATGGCAAGCTTCGCATGGCCATAAAACATTTGGGATTTTGGGGCGGTATGGCAGGGACGATATTTTGTAGCCATCGGTATGGTTTTCGGGCAAAGTCCATGGCCAAGGCACTCCCCATTTTTATTGGAAGTGGAACTTTTCCAATTCTCGGTTATGAAGTATTTAGGCGAATTGCGGCCAAGGCCTTTCCCCATCAAACCACATCCGCTCCCATTGCCATCCCAGAAATTCAATTGCCACAACAACGCTCCTACCAACCCAAAACATTCACCGAGCCTACTCTGGAAAGCCCAAGGAAAACAGCACCCCTCAGCAACCCAGTTTACCCGCCACCAATAGTACCAATTTATCCGTATTATGCGTCTTATTATTCAGCTTCACCGAGTCTTAATCCCTATACTGCCTATGCTTCCTGGGAACGAAGCCTTTATTAGAAAAAGCCCAACGGGTATGGAATCATAAAAGAGATTGACAAAAAAACCGCTCCCATGATTCCCTGATAAAGCAAGTGCCCAAAAGGTTCATTATTGCTTATGAAATCCCCTTTCCAGCAGAACCTGCGCCAGTCCGGAACCTCCATTTATTGGGGTGCTTTCGTAGCGCTGATTTGCTATATGCTTTTGGTATTTCACCCTTTGGTCGGGCACTTTGACTTATTCGCCACCCATCATATCAGCAGGTTGCAGACCCTCCAAAGCGTTTCACTTATTCAAACCGAAAGTCCTTCTCCCGATACGGATTGTCCCATTTGCAGCCACTTGGGAGGCACTTCACAAGCTCAACAGTTTAATCCCCCCTTAGCGCTATTTTTATTTTTTCATGTCCAATCACTTCCCCTCACAGCAGATCAAATTGCCAATGGCTTAACCGCATGGATTGCCACCAGAGCCCCTCCTGTCTTTTAAACACAACTTTAAAACGTTTGTTTAAGCTCAATACGAGCGCTGTATCAAAGACAGGAGTCACACATGCATCGAAAATTTCGTGCATCCTGCCATAGCGTTATTCTATGGGCAGGCGCAATCAGTATTATCAGTTTACTGGCAAATTCTCCCCGATGCTGGGCGTCGGATCAATTTCTCAGCCTTCAAGAAATTGCAGCATCCAATCCGCCCTCACATTCTGTGGATAAAACGACATCCAAAACGGATATGCAGCAGCAATTTCAGCAACTGGAAAATAAAATTACCCAGCTTCAAACCAGTTACAACCAGCGGTTGCAACAAATGCAGCAGACCATCGATTTGTTGAAAGCGCAAATCAGTAAAAACCAAACCATTCCAACAACACAAGCTGTTACGCAAAAAACACCGGCAGCCTCTCAGGAGGATATTGGCACCCACCTGATCTTCGGGTCAGAGGCAAAACCGCAGACATCCTCAAAAACCACGGCCACCCAAGCAACTTCACAAAATGGGGACATTGGCGATCAACTCATTTTTGGCAATGGTCAATCACCCCAAACAGGGCCAGAAACACCAGTGCAGCCGTCGTCCTCTTACAGTATCAATTCTGGAGCAGGAAGCCTTTTAGGTGGTGGCGTTGGCTATAATGGAAGTCGGGGTCAAAGCTTTAACCCCGATATTAGTGTAACAGGCGACTTCATAGGTCATTACGGCAGCCGAAGCAGCTTGCCCAGCCATAACCGTATTGACTTACGAGAGTCTGAAATCGGCCTTCAAGCCGCAGTGGATCCCTATGCCCGGGCCACATTTATCTTTTCAAAACCCAGTGATGGCAATTTGGATGTAGAAGAGGGATATGCAACCCTGGATACACTTCCATGGGGACTGCAAGTAAAAGTGGGGAAAATGCGGAGTCCCTTTGGTAAAGTCAACGTCTTGCACACCCATGATTTACCCCAAACCGATGAACCGGACGTAATTTCTAACTTCTTTGGCAGCGATGGGCTGATTGAAACAGGGGTTTCCGTAAGCAAAATATTGCCCACACCGTGGTACTCCTCGTTAGATGTCCAGATGGCCAATGGCGATAATAATATCTTTTTTGGCCATGGCCGCTTAACCAAGCCCCTAGTGGTGAGCCATTTAAAAAACTTCTTTGATATCAACGATAATAATTCCTTGGAGCTTGGGTTGAGCACTGCTGTTGGTGCCAGAACCCTTGACAGTGGCGCCAGAGACAGCAAGGTCGCTGGTATTGATTTCACCTACCACTGGCTCCAACCCAATTTATTTCATACCTTGGTTTGGCAAACCGAACTATTGGGCGCCACCCAAGGGCAGCCTTACACAGGAAAAAACACGCTGTTTGGCGGCTATTCGTTTGTAGAATACAAACTGGCAACTCGCTGGTTTGCAGGCGTCCGGCTAGATTACTCTCAGGTTCCCCTTCTGGCCAATGCTAATGAATGGTCTATTGCGCCCTATATCGACTTTTGGGAAAGCGAGTTTGGACGATTCCGCCTGGAGTACAAACATACCTTTGGCCATAATTATCAATCGAGTGACCAGGCCTGGCTGCAATATTCAGTTATCTTGGGATTACACCCGCCACATACATTTTAAAGATATAACGTGATACAAAAAGGAGAATCTCGATGAAAAAACAATTTTTTAAACTTCTATTAATGCCAATGATATTGGTATGTTTGGCCCTTTGCCCCGTCGCCAATGCGGCCAACAAAATCAAAGTGGTTACAGCTCTTCCCGACTTGGCTTCCATTACCCAAGCTATAGGTGGTGATAAGGTAGAGGTCTTCTCTATTGGCAAAGGCTATCAGGATCCCCACTTTATTCCCCCCAAGCCCAGCTTTATTGTCAAGCTGAAAAACGCCCAAATGCTGGTCAGGGTTGGTTTAGGTTTGGATATCTGGCTGGATTCTTTAATTCGCAGCTCAGGCAATCCGAAAATTTATTTCGGCGCCCCTGGCTATGTGGATGCCTCCATTGGGATTCCCGTACTGGAATTTCCAAACCGGAAGATTGACCGCTCGTTAGGGGATATTCATGCCCTAGGTAACCCGCATTACTGGCTTGACCCTGTAAATGCAAAATATATCAGTGCCGATATTGTTGCCGGACTCAAACGAGTTGACCCCGCCGATGGTGCTTATTTTGATCAACGCCGCATGATGTTTCTCAAAGAATTGGCCAATAAGTTAACTGGTTGGATTCACCAGGCTGCTCCTTTGAAAGGTGTTAGAGTCATTAGTTACCACGATAGCTGGCCCTACTTTGAAAGACGGTTTGGCTTAAAGGTTGTGGGCTTTATTGAACCGAAACCCGGCATCCCGCCAACCCCGAAACATACCCAATACCTCATTCAGTTGGTTCGGCAGGAAAACGTAAAGCTGATTATGATGGAGCCTTATTACCTCTCATCCACCCCCAAGATGATTGCAGCCGCCACAGGAGCAAAGGTTATTGTTGTTCCACCATCTGTGGGGGGTGTTCCTGGTGCAAACGATTATTTTAGTTTGTTTGACACCATTTTAAACCGTCTGCTGACTAATTTACCCAAGAAATAATCAGCCTGAAAAGGAGCTTTTACCCATGCTTGAAATGTTTCAGATGCCCTTTATGATCCATGCCACCCTAGCCTGCCTGATGCTGGCCGTTTTATTGTCGTATTTTGGGGTGCATGTCGTTTCACGGTGTATTGTCTTTATCGATCTGGCCTTGGCCCAAATTTCTTCCGTTGGTGTGGCCTTTGCCCTCATGACTGGCGGTAATCCCATGACCTATTCCATTGCGTTTACGTTAGTTGGGGCCATTGTCTTTTCAGTAATTCATCCCAAAGACAAACGGGTTCCTCAAGAAGCCGTTATCGGGATTATTTATGCGGTGGCATCAGCGGTTGCCATTTTGTTGATTTCAAAGACACCCCATGGCGATGGGGATGTTACTGCCATTTTATTTGGCCAAATTCTTGCCGTAACAACCCATCAACTGATACAAATGGCCATGGTCTTTGGGGCCATTGCATTACTGCACCTCATCTTCTATTCCAAATTCCGCAAGCTTTCGTTTGCCCATCACGAGGGTGAAGAGGAATTCACGATCCTCAACATTTGGAACCTACTGTTTTACCTCAGCCTGGCGCTGGTTATTTCCTATGCCATTCGAACAGCCGGGGTTTTGTTGGTTTTCTCGTATTTAATTGTGCCCTCTGTTTCGGCCTTGTTTATGGCCAAACGAATTGGCATGGTTTTCCTACTGGCACCAATTTTGGCCATCTTAACCAGTTTGGGCGGTTTGTATGCCTCCTATACCATTGATCTCCCCACAGGCGCAACCATTGTGGCCTGCTTTGGGATCACCTTCTGTTTGGCCTCCGGCATCAAAATGATTCGAGGTCGCCTGGAAAAACCGATGATTGAATCCTTGGAAGCAGCCGTTGGGACAAGGTAGCCCTCATCTACCATGCAATTCAGGGAGCGCTCCAATACCCAATCGTCCAATAGAAAAAACGGCATGTGTATAGCACACTTACAAGCATATTGTGAGACGATTATTTTGTTTGGAGATTGTAATATGAAAAAAATCTTTTTGATGGCCCTGATAGTGGCCTTTTCTACCCCGTTTGCACCCAATTTGGCCCACGCGAAAACACCCTCTTCGGTGAATTTAATGCCGCAAAAAGGAGAAATGCAGGCTTACGATCCTGCTGAAGGCACCAAGGCGGATCGTATTGAAGATCAGCAACGGGCAGAAAAAGCAAAACATCATAAAAAGCACGCGAAAAGCACTTGGCATCACCACAAAAGAAAAACACAAGTAGAAAGCCCAGCCGCGAAAAAATAAGAAAAGCGCCTAGCAAAATAATAAAATTATCCCGGCTTAAGTTTCCACGGGAAGAAATTAAGCGAATTCAATCCTAAAAATAATCATTCCATGGTGCGGCCTAATCTGCCAGTAGAAAGGTTCAAGGAGAGGGCATTCGTTCTCCCTCTTCTTGAAGATAAAGCTTTTACGCTTTCTTATCCACAATGGTTCCTAAGCCGTTTTTCGCAGCATTTGAAACTGGCGAAGGCGGTGGAGCAGTGGGTTGTGCAGGCTGTTGTGCAGCTTTTACGTTCACGGGATCGCTTAAATCTGCTTGACTGGTGGCAGGCCCCGAAACTGTCCCAGTTATGGGATCCTTGTTGGATATTGGGTCTGCAGGGTTATGGCGATGATGATGGCGATGGAGCGCCTGTCCCTGACTCGGTGTTAATAAAGAGATATTCATTTTTAGTTCCCTCTAAAAAATTCCTACATAATTAAGTGCCTCTAGATGCGTCGGCTGATCTGAGAATTTCTTGAAGTATTTTTACAATTTTTTTCATCTTGAAAAACGGAAAGTTTCTGAGGGCCAGGAGGGTTACGCAACAGGAAAAGTAACCCGGATAGAAATGCCCTGGTTGTCCAACCCTTCACACATTTCAATTTCAGCATGATGAGCGCGTGCGATTTCGCGAACAATGGCAAGGCCTAAGCCACTGCCTTCTGTAGCATTTCCCAGAACACGATAAAAACGCTCAAAGACATGGTCTCGCTTCTCAAGGGGAATCCCAGGGCCATTATCCGAAACGGTCAAAACAACACGTCCTGTTTCTTTCCCAATCCGAACGACAACCTGCCCCCCGTTTTGGGTGTACCGGAGGGCATTATCCATTAAATTGGAGGTTAATTCATACAAACTGGTTTGATCCCCCAAAACCGAGATTTCTGAAGAATCGTTTTCCTCAAAAATTAAATCTATCTTTTTTTGAAGGGCATGGGGTACGTGCTCAATCATCACATTCCTTACAATTTGATTTAAATCTACGAATTTTTGTGTAAATAAATGATGTTCATCCTGCTCAGAGCGTGCCAAACTCAAAAGCTGCTCAACCAGACGACCGGCACGCTGAGCACTGATGTGTACCTGAGATAAAGCTTGCTGGATATCTTCAGGTTGCGTTTGTTTTAAAGCAAACTCAGCTTGGGCCTGAAGCCCTGCCAAAGGAGTTTTTAGCTGATGTGCTGAATTGGCCACAAACCGCCGATGAATATTTAAATCCGCTTCAACGCGCCCCAGCAAATCATTAATAGCATGCACCAAGGGTAATACTTCTCTTGGAGCTTCAATGGGATTAATCGGAGCTAAATTTCGGGGAGTTCGGTTCCGAACAGCCGTACACAGTTTTTCAAGAGGTGATAATCCCCGAATAACCCCAAACCAAATAATAAACCATGAGAAAAGAACCAATAAAAACTGAGGAATGACCACACTCATTAAAATTGAATGACTTAGCTCCACTCTATCCGTGGCACTCTTGGCCACCTGCACAATTACATTTCGCAGAGGAATCACACCTGGTATAGCAGACTCCATCGAGACAATCCGAACTTTTTGATGATCCAATCGCCCATTTTGATAATCGGGTCCCTTTAAATCCGTCAGACTTTTTAATTTTGGAAATCGTGGATCCCCATCCAAAAACTGCCCCTGTAAACCCAAGACCTGATAAAATATTTTGTCATCATCATCATATTCTAAGATAGACTTTGCCGAAGGAGACAAATTAATCTTAACGTTCTGTCCTTTTATCTTCAATTGGCTTGATAAGGCGCTAGCAATATCTCCCAAAGATTCATCAAATGAATTGTTCGCAAAGTTGGTTCCCAAATAATAAGCAACACACCCCTGCAAAAATCCCAGCATCAAAATCGGAATCATTAACCATAAAATTAATTGTTCTTTTAATGAGCCTGACAGAACTTTCATGGCATTTCCTCAATAATATATCCCAATCCTTTTATTGTTTTTAATTGAAATCCATAAGGTTCTAATTTTTTACGAAGCCGATGAATATACACTTCAATTGCATTTTTACTAATTTCATTGTCCCAACCATATAGATGTTCTAATAAAACAGATTTATTCATTACCTTACCCATATTACTCAATAATAATTCCAAAATACCAACCTCTTTCATGGAAAGTTCAATTAATTCTTCCTGATAATAAAGCTGATGTTTCGCCGTATCAAACCGAAAAGGACCATAGCTTAGGATGGTTAAACTATCAAAATGCTTTCGGCGGAGAAGGGCTCTAATCCGAGCTTCTAACTCTCGTAATTCAAAGGGTTTAGTCATATAATCATCGGCCCCTAAGTCTAAGCCAGTGATTCTATCATCCAATGTATTTCTCGCCGTTAAAATTAAAATTGGAAGTTGGTTTCCTTTGTTTCGAATTGATTTTAAAACGTCTAATCCGTCTTTTTGGGGCAACCCCAAATCTAAAATCATCAAATCATAAGGCTCTTTTAAAGTAGCAAATTCAACGTCATTCCCTGAGTTCAAACAATCTACCGCATACCCACTCTGACGCAATGTTTTTGTAATAACATCGGATAAAATAAAATCATCTTCAGCAACCAAAATACGCATACGACTGCTAATTCCTTTTAAAGCATTTTACACTTGTAATAAAATGTTCAGTACTCTCTTGAGGATAGCAGAAAAAATTCAAATCAATTTGTGTAAGTTAAACGTAAGCTCACTTTGGTACACTTAAGTAGCTTCCTTTCAAAACATCCGGAGCCAGGACAAACAGGGCCTCAGAAATTTTTAATGCACCTGCTTGCTTTTTAATTTTATTTTTAGTTACGTAATATCATGAAAAAGTTAATCCACATTAGTTTAATTTGTCTTTTAATGATCCTCCTACCCTCACTCAGTAAGGGTGAAAAACCTGCCACTACAAAGCTCCAAGATTCGCTTTCCTTGCCTCAAGCCTATCAGCTTGCCCTTCAAAATAATCTCGATATTCAAGCAGCCAAAGCCAAAATTGGAGAGGCAAAGGCTGATATTCTACTGGCTAAAATGATTCCTAACCCAAGCTTTAACAGTGATCTGGGATTTATTGCTGAGCAAACTTACCGGATTGGTGGACTTCAGCAAACTTTTGAGGCTCCTGGTAAGCGCCATTTTCGGATTGAAGTAGCCAAAGACCAGTATCAAAGCGCTGAAGATAACTTTGAGCTGACCCTCCATAATGTATTGGTGAAGGTCCATCAGGCTTATATTAACTGGATTATCACCTTAACCCAACAAAACCTTCAGGAAGAAAATGAACAGGTTTTACGCTCCTTGGTGAACATTGCCCAAAAGCGGTTTAAAAATGGGGATGTAGCTCAGTTAGACGTGTTACAGAGTAAAATGCTACTGGAACAAGCCCAAAATGATACTGAACAAGCTAAAATGAATACTAAACAAGCTAAAATCCTTTTAAAACAGCTTTTAAATACGCAAAACTTCTCAGCACCGCCTTCTCAACAAGGCCTTTCCCTGAAAACAGTTCACTTGGCCCCACTCTCTCAGCTTGAGCAGGAAGCACTAACAAATCGAGATGAACTCCATATTAACCAAGTGGGTTTACAGTCTGAAAAAGATAAAATTAAGCTGTATCATCGGAGCATCCTTCCCGATTTAACCATCGGCGCAGGCTACTCCCTGGCATTCAATGCACCTGTCTGGGACAATGGATTCTATGTCAATGGCAGCTTTAATATCCCCATTTTTGATCATCAACAAGGCAATATTGCAAAGTCAAAAGCTACCTATCAACGGCTTTTATCAGAAAGAGCCGCCTGGGAACAACAAATTAAAACTGAAGTACAAACCAGCTATCAAAATGTTTTATCTCAACAAGCCCAGTGGCAACGTTACCAAAAAACCATTTTGCCCATGGCAAGGCAGGTTGAGCAACTCTCACAAAAGAGTTATCAAATGGGGCAAACAGGGATTACAGATGTTTTAACAACCCATCAAAACACCTTAAATATTCGAAAACAGACCAAACAAAAGTTAGCAAACTATCAACTGGCGCTAACCAACTTAGAAACAGCACTAAATATACTTTTTAACAATAAAGGTAAACCATAATGGGTGAAAAATGGCGATTTCAAATTAAAATAGCTGGGGCGGTTATCATCGTCCTTTTGGCCATCTGGGTCATTGTGCATTTCTGGTTTCGGCCAGGGCCAACCCAGCTTACATTACCCCAAGTAACGGTTCAAGCAGTTGAAACAAAGACAATCCCAGTTACTGAAACAGTCTGGGGAAGCGTTATTGCCCTCCCAAACCACGATGTCCAACTGATGCCCTTGGTGTCTGGAAAAGTACTGAATATTTTTGTTCATAAAGGCGAATGGGTTGATCCGGGGCAGGTGATTGCCGAGCTGGATCCCCGGATTTTAGCAGCCCAGTCACAACAAGCCAAAGGTGCCATGGCTGCAGCTCAATGGACCTACCAAAAGGCCCACAATGGGTCTCGTCCCCAAGAGATTAAGCAAGCCCAAGACAATGTGGCACAAAGCCAAGCTTCTTTACAGGTTGCAAAAGACACCCTCACCCGAACCCAAAATTTATATGCTGAAAAAATTGCACCCCGAAAAGCAGTCGAAGCAGCAGAGGCTCAGTTTAAAACGGCTGAGGCCCAATTAAACACTGCCAAACAACAGCTTCAACTTGCAAAACTGGGACCCCGGGTTGAAGATCGAAACATTGCCTTGAGCCAGTACGATCAGGCAAGGGCAGCCTACCAACAAAGCCAGTTACAATTGATGTACACCCAACTCAAAGCCCCCATTGCAGGCAGAGTTGATGAAATTTTGGCCAGTATTGGCGAAATATTAGATACAACGAAGCCCGTGGTTCGTATTATCAACTTATCCCCTGTGCAAGTGAAAGGTTCCATTCAGGCTAACCAAATTGGGAATGTAAAGGTGGGTCAGCCCGTGGTTATCGATGGCCCTGAAGGCTCCCATTTTGGCTTAAACGGAACAGTTCAGTACATTGGTTCTGCCCTGGATCCCACAGTCAATGGATTCCCAGTATTTATCGAAGTGCCCAACAAGGCCGAAAAGTTAAAAATCGGTATGTTAGTGCAATGCACCATCACCAGTGGGTATCATCCCCATGCCTTGGTGATTCCAAAAGCAGCCTTAATCCCTGAACCTGAAACAGCCCATGCCTTTTATGTATATACGGTTTTAAATAATGTGATTAAAAAACAGCCTGTGAGCGTTGGAGAAGAACTGGATAATCTTGTGGAAGTAACGTCAGGTCTTAATCCTCAGTCAGAGGTTGTTGTAAACGGCGGATATGGCTTGGCAGATGGAACCCAGGTTCAGGTTAAGGTTCAGCGATGAATAGGTTTCTCAAAGCACTTTTTTCCCATTATCGTTTTCTCTACTTAATTGTGGCCTTTATTTGTATTCTGGGCCTCAAGGCCTTTTTCAAAATGCCCAGCTCAATTTACCCGCCATTGTCGTTTCCACGGGTGGTCATCGTAGCAGAAGTGGGCAACATGAGCCCCAAGCAAATTGACCCCCTGGTAACCCGACCTATTGAGCAAGCCGTTAGTATTGTGCCTTATGTCAAACGGGTACGTGCCAAAACCATTCGCGGTTCCGTAGAAATTTCGGTGGATTTTGTGGAAGGCATTGACATGGATAAAGCCCTGGCTCGGGTCCAAGGTCGTATTGCCAGCATTCAAAGTGAGCTCCCGCCGAATACCAATTTAACCATCGAACGCCTGACACCTGGGGCTTTCCCCGTGATGGTTTTCAATGTTTCCAGTAAAACATTACCCTTGGTCGACCTCCAGGATATCGTCAAATATCAGATTCAACCCACACTCTTGCGTATTTCAGGCGTTGCGAGAGTTTTACCCTCCGGTGGCGATACTCGGGAGCTGGATGTGGATGTGGATCCATTTCGCTTGGCCCAAGCGCTTGTTACACCGCAACAAATTGCCAATGCCCTTCAAAAAACTAATCACCTGGCAGCCGTTGGGCGTATTCAACAGTATCATCAACAGTCTCTTGTTATTGGTGACACTGAATTACAGAGCCCAGGTACATTCAATAATATCGCCATTCCTGAGGTAAGCGGAACCCCTGTGAAGCTGGGGGAATTGGCAGATGTTCATCAGGGGATTTTAGAGCGGACCAGTTTGGTAAGTGGACCCAAGGGGCTTTGTGTGAGCATGAGTATTTTAAAACAGCCAGATGCCAATATGCTTACGGTATCTCATGAGGTTCGGGCAGCCCTTCAAGAACTCAAAAAACATCTTCCGGCAGATATAACAATTTCCTCGGTCTATGATCAAGCGGACCTTGTACGGGCATCGGTTAACAATGTGAAAGAAGCCATCTTATTTGGTGTCCTTCTCATTGTGGGGGTTTTGTTTATCTTTTTGAAAGATTGGCGTACAACCCTTTTGGCCACTTTAACCATTCCATTAACGGTTCTTTGCACCTTCTGGATTATGCAAGTTACGGGCCAGGACTTGAACTTGATGTCATTGGGGGGGATTGCTGTGGCCATTGGCCTGGTGATTGATGATGCCATTGTGGTGATTGAAAATGTTCACCGCCATCGCCTTCATCTGGCCCAGGATAAAACATTGATGGACGTGGTTCACCATGCCGTGGGGGAGTTGGTGGGTCCCATTATCAGCTCAACCATTACCACTGTTGTTGTATTTCTCCCATTGGGGCTTTTATCCGGTGTTGCAGGACAATTTTTCCAAGCCTTAAGCTTTACACTTACCGTTGCCGTCTTAATTTCCCTTATCATTGCCTTAACAGTGCTTCCCATCCTGGCACAACAATTTTTAATTACGAAAGACGCTGAATCATCCACCGAAAAACCATCTGCTCGCTATACTTTGGAGGGGATTTACCTGCCCTATCTCCGTAAAATTCTCATCCACCCCAAACCTCAGATTTTAGGCTTAGTGTTTCTATTAATTTGTGGGGGATTTATTGCAGGACATATTGCTACTGGTTTTTTCCCACGGATGGATGAAGGCGGCTATGTTGTTGATTATATTGCACCCCCCGGTTCTTCCTTACAATCCACCAATAAAATTGCCCATATTATTGAAGGTGTCCTCAGAAAAACGCCGGAAGTTCTGAGTTGGTCAAGGCGTACTGGAGCAGAACTTGGTTTTTTTGCCACGGAGCAAAATAAAGGAGATTTTCTGGTCTTGTTAAAACCCAAAGAAAAACGTTCCCGTTCTGTGTATCAGATTATTGATGCGCAGCGACAGCAGTTGCAGACGGTATTACCCGGTATTGATATTGGTTTTAGTCAAGTTCTTCAGGATCAGTTAAACGATTTGGCGGGAGCACCCAGCCCGTTAGAGGTAAAGGTTTTTGGGCAAGATGCCACTGTTTTAGAACACCTTGCCAAAGAGATCAAAGCAGGCTTAAGCCATATTCCAGGAATTGCAGACCTTAAGCTGGGAACACAACTCAGCTCCCCTGAAACACATCTCATCCCCAATACCCTCGCCATGGCCCAGATGGGGTTAACCCCGGAAGATGTGAACAATCAAGTGCAAACGGCTTTATTTGGCACGGTGGTTTCACAATACCATCTTGGGGATCGCTACATTAATGTTCGGCTGCGTTATCCCTTTTCGTATCGCGAGCATTTAGGCCATTTACCCCTCTTTACAGCCAATGGTTCCATTGTTCCCTTATCTGCGGTGGCCAGCTTGGTTTCAGAAAGTGGCGATGGCCAAATTCAACGGGAAAACCAACAACGCTATATCAGCATTGAAGGTGCCCCCGAGAACAGAGACTTGGGGAGTATTCAAAAGGATGTTCAAAAATTTATCACCCATTTTTCCATCCCTGCAGGGTATCGCCTCGAAATTGGCGGGCTGTTTGCTAGCCAGCAAAAGTCGTTTCAACAGCTTACCTGGGTACTGTTGCTTTCCGGGCGGTTGGTTTATCTGGTGATGGTGTTTCAATTTCGGTCCTTTTTAAAGCCCTTGCTGATTTTATCGGTCATTCCCTTGGGATTATCCGGCGTCATGGTGACATTATGGGTCACTCGCACAGCCCTTAACGTAGCGTCCTTTATGGGGATGATTTTACTAACCGGATTGGTGGTTAAAAATGGGATTATTTTAATGACTTACGCCGATGAACAGGTTGATGCAGGTGTTCCATTGCTAGAGGCTGTTCAAGCAGCAGGGCGAATCCGGTTAAAACCCATTTTAATGACCACACTGGCGACAATGCTGGGATTATTTCCCTTAGCCCTGGGGTGGGGCAGTGGGGCAGAACTGCAACAACCACTGGCCATTGCGGTTATTGGAGGCTTATTCTTTTCCACCTATATGTCATTAACCCTGTTGCCTTGGCTTTACCTTAAACTCGTTTCAGCCTTACAAAAATAAATCCTTTAAGACTCCGTTTGAAACCAGGCATCTAAGCTGTAACTCTTAGGGTTCGCCCAGCAAAGATAAGCCACACCCATCATTAAGGCAATATCCCGAAAAAGAAGGCCAGCGGTTATGGGGGAAGATTCAGCTCCACCTAAAAAGCAACCACAATCGGCATGTCCGCCTTTCATCAACACCAGGGAAACCGCAATAATAAAACTGGCCAGTAACAAACTCATTAAAAGGGTTGCAAAGCGGCTAAACAAACCAAGTAATAATAAGCCTCCTGCTAAAATCTCAAACCACGGCAGTGACGCGCTATAAATCTGGGTTAAGAGGGGAGAAAGTACGTGATAGTTTTGCGCATCCTGGTAGAAGGCACTTAAATGCCACACTTTTTCAAGGCCACTCCAGAAAAAAATGACGCCCAGCCCGACCCTTAAAACCAACGGAAAAATTTTCCATGTGAATTGCATTTTATACGCCACCCTGTCGATTTAAAGCCAATCCGTTAAAATAGTATTGTATGTATATGAAAAAATCACAACTTCGTCGCTTCTTAGTGATTTTAACCATGCTTTACTGCATTGGTGTTTTTGGCTATGCGTTTTATTATACCCTGTATCAGTCCCCTCAGAAAAGACTTACACCTGCTGAAACACAATCGCCATTCAAGTCACAAAACATCGTTCGCAGTGAAATCATCCCACCTCTGCTCAAAGATGTAAAAGCACCGGATTTTACCTTAACGTCCCTACAGAATCAGCCGGTTCAGCTTGCGCGATTTCAACACAAAAAATGGGTCTTGATTGAATTTTTCGCGTCCTGGTGTCCCCACTGCCAACGAACCGTTCCCTATCTTCAGCAGCTTCAGCAGAAAATACCAGACAAACTACAAATTTTAGCCATTAATGCTGGTGATAATCCTAAAAAGCCCTCAACGGCTAAGACTTTTCAAAATGAATTTAAAATTTCATACACCATCTTAGATCATCCCTCCTCACCCCTTCTCGAAGCCTACCATCTAAAAGCGTTTCCCACGATGTACCTCATTGATCCTTCTGGACGGATCGCTTGGGGCCATTTGGGAGAACTCTCGCCTGAAACAACCCAAAAACTCTTGGCAAAGATCAATTCTAGCCATTAAAAACCTCTCAAAAAGAAGTTCTCATGTCTAAAAATTAGACTTGTAGCTTTATTTCAAATCGATTAGCAATGATGCTCCGAAGTTTCGCTGAGTGGTGTCCCTTTAATGGCTTTGCCAAAGTGAGAAAACGACTTAAATACATAATGCAGTGAGAAGCACGCCCCGATGTGCCCGAAGCCTTCCCCCATAATATGATGCATCATGGGACTATGCTGCGTCATCAGAGCCGTTACCCCGGTCTGATCAAGGCAAAAATACCCAACTAACGGCACCACTGGAATCATTAAAAAGTTTTTCAGACACTGTAAGAAGTGTGCTTTTCGTGCCTCCCGTCTTTCGAGCATTTCAATGCTTTGAGCCACGGTTGGCTTATTTTGTCCAAAATTCAACGAGACTTTGCGAGGGAACAAAGCGATCCGTTCAATCAAGGGAGTGGTGTTGGATTGAATGAGTTCTGAAATGCTTCCCATGGGTAAACTCCTTAGATTACAAAATGGATCGACATCTTTTACTATTGCAATAATATTGCAGTACAAAAACAACAAAGTTGCAATAGTTAAAGATAAATTTTATTGAAAACACCTTTTGCTTCAAGCTAGAATAAAGCAAGAATGGAATTACTGGAGCAAAAGGCTTGAGCCACACAAAAAAATATACAGAGGTTGCGCTACATGCCCTGAAAGAAAAGGGATATCGCATTACAAAACCAAGACGTCTTGTGGTTGAGATGTTAAATACCTCCGATATTGCGTTATCTGCTTATGAAATTCGGGATCGGCTTGAAGCCGAAGGCGAAAAAGTGGATAAAGTGAGCATCTATCGTATCCTGGAATGCCTTGAAGAAAACCACCTGATTCACAGGGTTTTGATGACCGGAAAGGTACGAAAATGCCAACTGGAAGATGAGGATCACTGCCATCTTAACCAGGCGGATCATTGCCATCACCTGCTGATTTGTGAGCAGTGCGGCTTTATTGAAGAGGTTCATTGCCCGGGGATGAATCGGATTGTGCAACAGGTGGCCGAAGACGCTCAATTTACAGTAAAAAGTCATCACCTTGAGTTTTTGGGACTCTGCCAAAAATGCAATTCGCCCCATCACAAAAAAACCGCTGCAAATTAAGCTGAAGGATTATCAAGCTTTCACGTTGAGGGTTTCTTTCCCTGCAAAATGCGCCATCCCATCACTACTGCACCCAAATTTAGGGTGGAGTAATGGCTTTTGGGCTTTTCCGGAGAAGTGCATCATCCCGTCATAGCTGCATCCAAATTTTGGCGATGCCCCTCGAACGAACTGACTGCTCGTGGATTGTAAAAGTTTCATTTTCATCATTCCTCACAATTCTTATTATTGCAACAATATTGCAATTATAAAGGATCCGTTTGAGGCATGTCAATTTATCTTTTTTCAATCGATTTTATTTTGATGCAAAGTTCAAAATAGCTTTTCAAAATTAATCAACAGGGATAAAGGTTCTTCCTCTGGCAATATCACTGGGAGAAATCGCCGTTCCATTTCCAGAGAAATGGGCCATTTGCTCAACCCCAGCTTGTGTAATGGTATTGGGAATCCCCTGGAAGTGCATTACGGTTCCACCAGAAGGGTGGTTGGAGACGTTGCTGAAGGAACCAAAGTTGGCCAGCATATTTTGCCCTGCGGCAATTTCCACAGGCGATGCACCACGACTTTGTAAGAAATTCAGCTCATCTTGAAGAAAAGGAGCTGTAAACGCCTGAGATTCGCCAGGGAATGGATTGTTGGTTCGGATAAAGAAACCATTCTGAGCAGTATCACTTAAAAATTGGTGATACGCCGATGTGGGCAATGTACCAGCATTGTATATCGGTTGTGGAATGGGTGTAGGCCATTGTTGTTGGGGTAAAACTGGTGGCCACTGCTGCTGTGGTAAAGTTGGCTGTAATTGCTGTTGCGGCATTTTATGAATAAGACCGAGTTGGTATAACGTAACCTCTCTTAATTCAACCATTTTCGTTGCCCTCAATCCATAACCCACAACGGGTCCGGGGGCAGATGGCGCAAAACTGTTTTGATACGGCGAATTATTCATTGCCGGGTATTGTTGGGGAAATCCCAAATTACCTTGAAAATTGGGCATTGCTGAAAAATTGGGTGCGGTCGCTATCATCTTTCTCACTTCTCCTCGTTTATTACATGACTTTCAAAATAAATTTAATTATTTCTTTATATATATAAACAAGCATTCAAAGCAAAAAGTTGATAGTATCTTAAGTTTTATGAAGTTTTTTAACCCAATTCTGATTTTTCAGTATTTTCCCAAGAGAGTACAGGTTCATGAGCTTTGGTGAAGTCGTTTAAGAGAACCAGTCCAAAAGCCATTGGTTTCATTGGGAATAGAAGCAAATTCATCGGAATTTGTTAAAGTTTATTAACACCTTTTAATAAAAATAACAAAAATATTAATAACTTCGTTTTTATACCTATACAGATTGGGACATCAATCAGATAAAGATACGGGGCGTATCTTTCAAAACCCGGAGGCTGGATATGAACAAGATCCCCAATAAAGCATCCATTATTATCCCAACACCATTTGGGCAACAGGGTGGTTTTCCACCGCCAACGGTTGCTTCCAATGCATTTGCATCGCAAGCAGAAACGTTCAAACCGTTTAAATCAGGTCGGGATGAAAAATCGGATACCTTTGAAAGATTTGCATCAACCGATAAAAGTGGCAAAAATACCTCTAACAAGGGGACACAAACCTTGTTAAGGCAAATTCAACCGTTTACTTTCGGGTAGATTTTCCGCTCAAATCAAAAACAGCTCCTCTCCTTAAAACACAAAGGGGCAAGCGAAACACGTTGTAAGCAAGATGAACAAATTAACGGAGGTCGTGGGTGATATGGACAATATCGTTTTTGGCGCTATTAATTATGGAAATACACAGCAAAGCCAGGGTATAACATCCCCAATGCAAGGATTTACTTTTTCAGGGAATGGGTTTCAAGGCGCTGTTTCCTGGTCTTCAGGGGCTGGTAACTTACCGACCGGTTTTCAACAGTCTTTTCAAAACCAACCACTTCAATTGGGTGGCGTTCAGTATCCGTCCCCCCAAGTATTTACCGTGCCAAGCGTCCCCACAACCCCAGGATTTGGCGGTATGGGCGGTGGGTTTCCACAAACAGCCGATATTGGTACACTGCTTGCAGGTTTAAGAAGCTCCATGCCACTACCATCAGCATTACTGGCACAAGATCAAGTCATTAATAACTTAATTCAACAAATTCAACAGGAAAACCAGGCCCTTCAACAGCAACATGCACAAAACCAACCCGGGATTACCCATGATGAATTACAGCAAGATATTTCAGAACTGGCAACACTTTTAGCTGCATTGAAAGCGTTATCTGGACCACAATCAACACCTAAAACAAAAAAGGCGAATGCGCCTCAAGGCACTTCTACAAAAGATATCGTGGCTGATGCCAATGAAAAAGCCCTTTCCCTTTATGATGTGATGGCCAATGAGCGCGGAAAGTTTGACCGAGAAATCACCAGCGATACACTTGATCTTCAAGAAGATGTGGCAAAAGCTACAACTGACTACGCAGTTGCTCAAGATCAGTTACAAAATGCAAAAACACCCGAAGAAAAACAAAAGGCTCAAGAACAATTGGATAAAGCTCAAAAAGCAATTGAGCAAGCTCAGGCCAAACGTGAGCAAGTTAAACAAAAAATAGAAGCAATGCTTCAAAAAATAGAGGCAGTGGCAACCGAAGCAGAAGACAAGGCAGCGCAACTGAAACAAATTGCTGATACCACCTGCGACTCTCATGCCGCCTCCACGGCTCGCTATCTGGAAAGCGTTGCAAAAGCAGCAAGGGCCTATGCAGAAGATTTAACATTAATGGCAGGCGCCATTGATGCATCGACAGCAGGCATCGATCAAATTTTCAGTGGCGGCGCTGTACCATCAATTCCTTCAGTACCACCGGCAGGAGCATCTGATGAGCCAGAACTGATGCTTCCAACACCGCCATCTGCTTCGCCAGAAGAAGACTCAGTTCCGTTACCACCATTACCATCTCCACAAAAGCCGGTACCGCCATTACCTTCTCCACAGCATAGTGCTTCATCAGGAGCACCCACAGCAGAAGATCGGTTGAAACATTCCATCTTTAACCCCGCATTCTTACAATTTATGCTGGATAACTATGATGAAGGCCAAAGCTTTAATCAATACAGCTCAAACTGGGCCGGTGGCGGCATCAACGAGCAAGGTCTGGCCGAAGCCATCAATAGCTGGAACAAAATTGCATCCCCTGAAGATCAAATTAACATTCACGCTATTGAGCGTGGAAAGGCCGATGGTATCCTTACGAAGGATGAATACGACTCTGATGCCTTTATGGACCAATTTTTCACACCATTACACAAACTCAATCATTCATCCTTTGATTGGACCAGCAATATTGGTAAATGGGATCTTCAAGAAGGGATTCGTCATTACTCCTATCTGGGTTCAACCGATTATGTAGATCCCTTGTACGCAACGCCGGAAGCCGTCACAGAATAATCAAATTTCACTCCAACCAGCCCGAAAGCAGTTTCAATAATTGAGGCTGCTTTTGTGGTGATTTAAATAAGATGAAAATACAGTAAAATACTGCCCCAGACGCCTGCTCCTTCGGCGATAAACATCGCCCCAACAAACAAAAAGGCTAAGGCACTCACTTTATTCAAGGTTGACCCCACTTTTCGCAACACCGCCATATATTTTAGGGCCCCTGTAAAAAGGCCAATCACCAAGAGCAACATTCCTTGGCCAACGGCGTAGCAAAACAGGCTTGCTCCTCCCAATACCATATTTTTTTCATGGCTGATAAATCCTAAAATCGCCACTAAAAAAGGCGTGCCGCAGGGAGAAGAGGCCGTCCCAAAAGCCATTCCAAGAATAAACGGGGTCGCATATCGGCCAAAATTGGTTTCAGGAAGCTTCGTCATGACTTGCGGCATGGGTAAATGAATTATTTCAAGCAGTTGTAGCCCCATAATAATGGCAACAACCCCAATAGCATAATACCAACCACTCCCCAACATACTGCCAAACGTGAGACCCAACAGACTTGCTGTAATCCCAAGGATAGTCATAATGGTGGCAATCCCCAGGATAAACAATGTTAGCTGGAGAAAGAGGCCAGCCTTTGTAGTTCCACCATATCCGGCCACATACCCCACCAGTACCGGAAGCATTCCCAAGGCACAAGGGAGTAATGAGCTAACAATCCCTGCAATAAAGGCAAATCCAATTACGCCAATTGAGTGTGTTGTAAGGCTTTGCTGTAAAAGAACATCTAAAGAGGCCATTTAAAAAATCCTTTTGGCTTACTGCATGGTGTTCAGTTGTGCTAAAAGCGGAGACAGTTCTTTGCCAGGATGATAGTCATAAACCACATTCACAATTTTACTGTTGGGCGAAATAAAAACCAGCACTGGGACAGTCGTGGGCTTAAACAAATTAATCGGTACCGGGTTTGTGGCTTTATCTCGCATAATATCAATGTGTTTAAACTGAATATGTTGAAACTTGGGGAGTAGGGATTCCAAAACCGGTTTCATCCGCTGACAATCCAGGCAGTATTTTGAAGAAAAATCCACCAGTAAAGGTTTTCCAGGTGTTCCTGGAAAAGCTTGGGCAATCTGCTGCGGGGAAGCATGCTGAATCCCCATAAACATTTCTGATGGGTTCGCAGACAATGTAGTTGATTTTGTTGTTTGAGAAGCTGGATTTATAGAACTGCAAGACCAACTTCCAACAGCAACCAGGCTAAGCAGTATACTGAGTGAAAAGATGGTATATTTTTGTGGCAATTTCAATAAGCTGTGTGGCATCATCACGCTACTTTCTATCTCTAAGGGACTCTCTGTTTCGTCACTCTGTATTATAGCGCACGGAAACGTAAAATATTCAACAGGCCAGGTCACCGCTGCAATGAAGAACCATCCGGGCTTGTGGTCCCTTCTATTTTGAAACAAATACCTTGCTTCTTCAAATTTATAGCGTTATCCTAAAGCAGGCTTAAAACAGAACCTGGAGTCTGAATGCAATGGTAGGAACGTGTGATATGGAAACCAAAACTGATTTTTGCCAAGTATTGATGACCCCCGATGGTTCAATTCGAGGTTCAGAAGCTGGAACATTCTCACCTTTAGAACTTTGCCAGCTTTTAGAAGAAGGTGGCGTGGCCTATTTCCCCAAATCACCTTTTTCCCTGTCAGAGGCCGATCATCAATTTTTATTGGCACAACGTCAGCTTGAAACAGCCTATCATAAGAATATTGCCTACCGGCCCATTGCAAATAAGGTGACAGGAGCACACTTTGAGGATCCAAGAGACTTAGAGCGCTTACGCCAAATTTTAGAGGGCTACTCACAGCAGGTGCAAAGCTTTTTAACGGAACATCTCTCTCCCTATAATGGCCACTGGAAACTGGATTATGCCAGCTATCGCCCTGTGGAGGAAAAAGAGCGGAAACTTCGACTCAGGGCCCGCAATGATTTGCTTCATGTGGATTCTTTTCCCACACGTCCAACCCAAGGAAACCGTATCTTTCGGGTATTTACCAATATCAACCCCAATCAAGGACGGGTCTGGCAAACCTCTGATACGTTTGAAGCGTTGGTATCCCAATTTAAAGATGCCGTTAAACCCTTTTCGCCCAAAGATCCAGTATCGCTGTGGAAAGCCATTGGGCAGATTTTGGGTATTAAAAAAGCCAAACGCCCCCCCTATGATTGCTGGATGTTGGATTTTCATAACTTCCTGAAAGAAAATACCCCTTTCCAAGAAACCGCCCGTAAAGACCGTTGGACTTTTGCGCCGGGTTCGGCTTGGATGGTTTATACGGATATGGTAAGCCACTCCGTACTTTCAGGGCAGTATGCCTTAGAGCAAACCTTTATTGTTCACAAAGACGGGTTAGTATTACCTGAAAAATCCCCTATTCAGATTCTAAAACGCACTTACGGCGCAGCTTAGGTTTCCCTGCCAATTTGCTCCAAATTAATTTTTGTTTTGACAATTCAAGAGATTCTATTTAACATTTTAAACATCCGTTGAAACACCTCTCCCTGGCATGAATACGAGGATGTCTCTTGGATAGTTTCTTTATTTCTCTCGTTTTGAGAATCCTCCCCTCGCTTCATTTTCTCACATTGGCCGATGCGCATCCCCTCCACTTGGGCTTTCTCGCTTGCTCAATGGCCGGGAAAAACACAGGAGTTTTGTCCATGAAAATTCACACAACCTCTTCTCCCCGATTTGGATCCACCGTTGTCCAACTCAATCACCAAACCCCGCCGCAAGAAACACTGATTAACAGCCAAACCCTCCTCTGTTTGGATGTAACAGACGAACCCAGAGACAAAACCAATCAAATTTCCCAGGTGGGCGCACTTTTTCAACGGGTTACCTTTTTACTCCAACAGTTTCGCAATGGGGAATCCTTTTTAATGGTGGGCACTTCCAGCGAAGCCACGTCTGGGGCTTACGGTTTTGTAGATCTCCAATATCCAGACACCTTTGCCCAGCTCAAAGAAATTCTTGAGAAGGCCCCTGTTTTAAACGAAGTGAAAACACCGTTGATTCAACAACTTCAGGCCAAACACCAGCCAGAAGCCTCAACAAATCCATGGGGTAGCAAACTTTCGCTGACGTAATCTCCTTTCCAACACATCACACCCTCCCCCAAACATCTTTTCAGAATCAAAAAATTCTGCGACACTATAAATACACGTCATTGAGGAGTCAGCAAAATAAAAATGGTGTCTTTTATTCAGAAAAAGCGAACTATTGTCTTAGGATTGCAGGCTGTTTCTCAGTCAGTTCGGCCTTTAGGTGTTCAAAGCCAGGACGACCCATTAACCCATAAGTATACTGCTTCGCCAACTCAACCCCAGGCTGATCAAAGGGATCTACCTGCAGCAGACTTCCCATCAGGGCTGTCTGAACTTCCAGCAGAAACAGCAGCTGGCCAAAGTGATACGCATCCAACTGCGGAAGATAAAGAGTTACATTAGGTCGTTGATTTTGGGTTAAGCTGGCCCGAGTTGCATCACCTTCTGCCTGTAGCAGGGTTTCAAAGGTCTGCCCACCCAGATAGCTCAAATCGGCAATCTCTGGATAGAGGTTGGGAATTTCAACAGTGTGGTCAAAACGATCCAGACGCACAAAGGTAAAGACCTTATCAAAAGGCCCTTCGTTAAACAACTGCACTTGGGAATGCTGATCCGTGACCCCAACCGCTTTGATGGGGGTGGGGCCTTCATGTACCACGGCTTTCTCCAAATTGTATTTTTTGCCCAAGGACTCAGCCCACAACTGAACATACCAGTCCGCCACAAAGGCCAATTTCGCACTGTAAGGCATAAAAACCGAAATATGTTTTCCTTTTTTGTACAGCAGATATTGAATCAAAGCCCCTTGAGCGGCCAGGTTTTCATGAATATCGCTGGATTGCAGGGTGGGGGTCAACTCTCGGACGCCCCGAAGGATCTCATCAATAGGAATTCCCAATAAGGCGGCAGGTAATAACCCCACAGCAGAAAACACAGAAAAGCGTCCGCCCACATCATCCGGCACTTCAAACGCCGTTAGGCCTTCTTTCTTCACAATTTTGCGCAAAATCCCTTTTTGGGGGTCGGTGGTCACCACGATATGTTTTGATAAATTCTCAGCTCCCACAGCCTCTGCCAGTTTTTCCTTGAGCCATAAATAACCTGCCATGGTTTCAGCAGTGGTACCGCTTTTACTGATGACATTTACCAGAGTCCGCTTGAGATCCAGCACTGACAGTAAGCCTGCCAGCTTATCCGGGTCAACGTTATCCACAAAATAATACCGAGGATAGCCTTTGCGTGTTGCGGAAGATTGTTCATTCCAGTATGAGGGTAACAAAGCCTCAAACATGGCAATGCCCCCTAATGAGGACCCACCAATCCCAATCACAACCAGATGTTCAAATTGGCCTTTAACTTTATTGGCGTAGGCGGTAATGGATTGCGCCAATTGCGTATTTTCTCCCAAGGCCAGCCAACGAGACCAGGCTCCAGATACATCTTTGTTGCTCCATAATTGGCCGATATCGTTTTTTAAAGTTGCTTGATATTGGGAAAAAACTGCCATTAAATCGAGGCCATGTTCAGCACCAACAGCGCTTTGTGTAACATTATGTGAGTCCAGACGTATCATAGCCAGCCGTTCCTTTGCAATATTATCCTCATTAACGCATGCTCTCCCCTGGGGAGGAAAGACATGCCCCATTATTATCGAAACCCGGCTTTGGCGACAAGAGCAACACGGATTGTATTTGACGGAATAAGCCCTAGGAAGAGAAAGTGTTTCACATACACATTGTTGTCACATAAGGGTGATAGAGTAACATCAATAAAGGCCTCTTTATAAAAAGTCATCGTTTCTAAATAAAACCTTTATAAATTTCTAACTTTTTAGAAATGCGTTATTCTGGCAGAAATGCTTTCACTACAAGGGTTTTATCGAATTTATAAAAAGGGGTTGACAAGCAACACCTTAGTGTCTACAATACACGCAGAAAGTGTAAACACTACACAATCAAAGAAACAAAGAAGGTGAAATACAAATGTTATCAGTCACTCCTCTCAATACCATCCGGTTTGCATCGGGAGATAGACCGTATTATCACTTACCCCATCCTGTAGAAGATGGGCCCGTTACAAAGATGTTGCGGGCACTGGTTCCATATTCACTCACAGTTCAAAATCCACCACGTACGTCGATTGAATCCAATCTGTGGGATGATGAAGAGCCCTTTGTTTTTTATCGTTTTGATCCCTCACTTCTCGCAGAAACAAAGCCGTACGGCAAGTCTTGGGTGGCCTAAAACAAATTAATCCCCTCGATAATACAAACATATACCTTACCCCCTTATTTCCCCCCTCGACAAATCTTCGATAATTGAAGAAATGTCTAAATCCCCGACAGGGGATTTTTTTTTGTGCTATGACATAAATATCTGTCACGTTTATTGGGATCGATGGTGGATATCCAATTTGACCGACACAGCCTGATTATTGAGGGGCAACGCACATTTATCCGTAGCGGTGCCATGCATTATTTTAGGTTGCCTCACCCCGATCTTTGGTGGGATCGTCTTTCAAAACTCAAAGCCTCTGGGTATAACACCGTTGACTTGTATTTTAGTTGGGATTTTCACAGCCCTGCACCAGGACAATACGATTTTACCGGTATTCGCAATGTAAATCAGCTTTTAGAAATGGTAACTGCGGTAGGGCTTTACCTTATTGCAAGGCCTGGCCCTTACATTAATGCTGAAACCACGCGTGGCGGCCTGCCAGGATGGTTATTAACCGAACCCGATGTCATTATTCGGAATCGTATGGACGGGGAATTCCAGTATTCTCCACGCTATATGCATTATGTACGGCAATGGATGGATCAGATTCTGCCCTTTATTAAAGCCTGTCCCAATCTCTTGATGATTCAGATTGAAAATGAGTATAGCACCGTTGAGATGGAGCCGGACTACATGACAGAGCTCCTCAAAATTGTGCGAGACCATGGGATTACGGCGCCCTCTATGCACAACGACTTCTATGCCGCTGGTCTTTACGAAGACATTGTGGATATTTATGCTGTCGATAACTACTCGGTTACCTCATTTGATTTAAATTGGCGGACGTTTCCTGGCATTTTTTCGGTAATGGATCATCTTGAGGAGAGTATCCGGGAGGCGTTTTGCCCGAATCGGCCTTTGATGATGGCAGAACTCCAGGCAGGATGGTTTGCCGGCTGGAAAGGTGTTCCCTATGAAGTGATCCACAAAGCCTTAGGCCGAGAGCATATTGGTATGATCACCCGAAGCTTTTTGGGCCAAGGAGGAACCATCTACAACCATTATAAAGCCGTAGGGGGCACCAACTGGAACCATCTTGGCGCCACAGATGCCTTTACCTCATATGACTTTTCGGCACCCATCAGTGAATCCGGCATCCCAACCAAGCGGCTTTTTGAGGCCAAACGGATTAATTTGCTTCTGGAAACCTTTGATTTAACTCAAACGGAACGTGTCAATCCTGCTGAAATTGGATTAACGGACTCCCATACCTTATATGGGGTCCGAAAAAGTGTTTCGCAAGCGGGTGCTTACTGGATTTTCACACGAAATCTCACGGAAACCACACAGTGTTTTGACGTAAAACCTGGTGTGGCAATTGAAACCCAACCCTATCATGCCCAAATGATTCCGTATCAATTCACGCTTCAAAATGGATGGTTGCTTGAAGCCTTAAATGTTGAGCCATTGTGTCAAACACCTCACTGTTTAATCCTCCCAGCCAGCCAAAAAGTTACCATGGACATTCAGATTCCTGTCCCTAATTTGATTATTCAAGGGGATACACAGATTAAGCATACGATTCTCGACACAAACCGATATCGTTTTGAGCTCGAATCACCTTTAAAACCTGATGAAATGGTGACGGTTCAGCTTTGTGATTATTCGATTCATTTTCTGGGGGGGGATCTGGCTGATCGCCTCTGGTTGCTTGAAAATGATCAATTATGGGTAGGGCCGGACATGGTTCGCGCTCAAACCGAGGCATATGTTTCACATGCCCGTCCCATAGGAAAAATTCAAACAGATGGAACATTTGCTTCTGTTTCAGCCCCTGAGTTAACGTCAATCATGCTCCCAGAACTCACTGATTGGCAGTTACTCCCAGAAGTTTTTCCGTCTCAACTGCCATCTGATAGGTTTAAATCCATCTCTCGTTCGGGTTCTGATATGGACCAGAATGGGTTTTATGAGGGCGCCGTGTGGTATCAATATGAATTTACGGGAAAACCCAAGTGCCTTACGATACATGCCCAACATATCTGGGCTATTCTCCTAAATGGCGAAGTGCTCATTCAAAACCATACGTTTCATGTACACCCTGAAACCGGTGGCACAGAAGACAGCGTCACCATCCAGCTTCCTCAGGAACACCTGAAAACAGATGGACCCAACACGCTGCATATTTTTGTGGAAAGCTTAGGACACCACAAAGGATTTTATGATGACATGCGAGAGCCTCGCGGAATACTGAAACTCAAACTGGATAATGATGAAATCCAACTTACTGGAAAAATTGCACCAGCTGCCTTGGATCCATTTTCTGTAAACCCAAAAGAAGCAGCCTTGGAAACAGTACCCATCCTTCATGCCGTCACAGCGTTTCATCTTGAGGTATCCAAAAACACCCAAGTTCCCATCGGACTAAAGCTTGATCTGGATGTAGAGCGTGTCAATATCACCCTGAATGGGGTATTGATTGGAAAATACTGGCAATCCTGTAAAAATCAAACGGTTTTCTACCTGCCCGAAGGCATCCTGAACCAGGAGGGAATTAACCACCTGGGGCTCACTTTAATCAATTTTTTACCCCCTTTAACCGTTGCAAACCCTTTTCCAAAATCGTATGGTAAAGTATGTTTACTGCCTTTAAGGGAGTTTTCTAAACTTTTTGAAAATTTCGACGATATGAGTTGAGGTTGAGGTCAATCTAGAGAGTCATTATGTCGATCATTCCAAAATTCTTACTCAAACGAGTTTATGTCTCCGGTAGCCTACGGGAAACATCTGAGGGTATAGCGTTCGACTTGTTTAATTCCATTGGGCCAGGCATACTTACGCGATTAAACAATATTAAGTTAAATGACCACGTTTTTTCACCGCAAGATATCTTACTCAAAATGGGCGATAAAATGTTTGCGGCCCATGAAATTTCAGAAAACAATCCTGCCATCTTCTTTCACAACCAAAAAACCACCTGTATTATTATGGGGGCAAAGCTTGCTCACGGTATTCATACCATTACCGTTGATCTATTGAGCCGAGAAGCTGGTAAGGTTGTGGTGACCATTCAGGACAATTTGGCTGGATAGTTTTTGGCCGGAAAACCATTTATTTCAACAAAAAATGACTTTGTACTGTCTTTTTTACACACAATGACTTGAAAATGGCCATTCCAGAATAAAAATTAAAAACAGCCCAAACCGTTTAACTCACGGTTCTGAATCCAAGCAGCTTGCTGAGAGAAAAACCCTCAAGATCAAAAAAACAGATGAAGATCAGAACTCACATCTGCTCTAAACAACTTTTTGAAACTTGACGAGTATGAAATAATACCTTTTGTCAATAAAGCAATTCTCAATCTTGAGGGGTTTTATTGCTATAGTTTCGCAGTGAAAAACAGGAAGGGGAATCTCAAGAGGACGGGTGTATCCAGATCGTATCGATGCCATGACCAGAACTGTTTTGCCCCGGCATTCCCGCTTTGGGGAGCAGACGATGCTGCCTAACTTCAGGCATGCTCCTCATAGTACAAAATCACAAACCGATGCTCTTTTGAAAAATCTGGCCCAATGGGAGCAGTGGCAACAGTATATTCAGCTTCAAGAACGCCGCAAACAGATTCCAGAAGACACGTTACTCGATTATACATTTTTGGATAAAGGGCTTCATCATCTTAAAACAGGCTTTATCACCTTACCCAAAACCATTTTAAGGGGCCTTGCCGGGGCCAATGACTTTACATTTTCAGAAGCCATGCTGGTGGCCAAAGTGCCTTACTATCTTGGTGGTCTCTTTCTCATCGCAAGCCCCATCATGGGAAAAAATTTAAAAGAAGGTGTGCGTCAAGGAGCCGCTGTGTTGCTATACCTCATGGGCAATGCAGGCAGCCATTTCTTGATCAACTCACTCTATCGTCTGCGCTTTGGCATTGATTTAACCATGATGTACCGTTCACAAACCGGCCAAGCTGAACAGGTTTTTGCCAGTAGTGACTTTCCCCGGTTTGATCTGCTGAAGCCACGCCATTATGAGTATTTAGCCCGAAAAATGGAGATCCCGCCTGAAACGGCTGATCGCAATGGGGCAGTGCGTTCCCAGCTACGTCATGCCATTACCACTAGCCGGGCCTTAAAATTGGTAGTGGGGAATTCAATTAGCGCCATTGGAGCTGGCTACATTGCCCGAAGCGATAAATGGCTGGAAACGCAAAAAGCCTTTCCCTCGATTCAAGGTATCTTGAAAAACCCACGAATGTCCCTCCTCCAAAAAGCATCCCAATCCATCTCGGTGCTGTCTGAAGGCTTAAGAGCTCCCTTCATGGAACGATTGGCCATTGGTGAGTCGCCTCAATGGAAAAAATGTGTTGTCCTGGGCGGCTTAGCCAGCTTAGCAGTAACATCCCTCTATATCTGGTTTCGAGGTGTACCGGACAGACACTATGTGGCCAGTAATGATGAAGGGCCATTGGTCCAGTATGCAGCCACACACCCAAATTCTGCCTTTCGCCAAGTCCTCAATAATACGGCTACTCCAAATTACTGGAGGACACAGCCATGATTAACCATCTGCCACCCGGATTTGTGAAAACACCCAAGCTTCCACCTAAGGCCCGCTTGGCTACCTGGAAGGAACGCACTGAAGATAACCTCATTAAAATCCCACAGGCTGCATATACGGGCTGGTGTGCCGTTACTCATGGCCATAGCAAAGATCACATGCTGGGACGTCTGGATGATACCACCAGAACGTTAGGTGTTGTAAGCATTGCTGGACTAGGCGCACTGGGTACCCCTGAACCTGGCGGGTCATTACCTCTATGGCTGGGAGCTGCCAGTTGGTTAGGGGCCATGGCAGTTACCCCTAAACTGATTAACGGCGCCGTCTACATGAAAACCGGGGTTAATCTCAATACCCGCTATATAAACAGCAATGGGCAAATTCAACCCTTATTTCTAGATCCCAACTATATGCCGCTCCATGTCCTGCCCCCTGAAAAACGTCAACAACTGGCCCTGCGATTGGGAATTTCGCTGGATGACTCCAATGGGCAGATACAACTTAAAAACAAACTCAAACAGATTGCGGTACAAGCCTTTACGTGGTGGATGTTGATGGCAGGCATGGCCACCCCCGTCATTGCTTCATCTATTTGCGATCGCATTGAGGACCCCTTTAAGTCCTTGGCCAGTCGGTTTCGACAATGGAAAGCCTATCATTATCAAGTGATACCTGCTCTGAATGCGCCTCACACTTCCGCGCAAAAGTTAACCAAAGCAGTGGAAACCTTGTTGGATTCGAGCATCGGCTCCGGCACGGAAGTCACGGTGCTTTCCCGCTGGTGGAAGCAGCTTCCTGAAAAGATTGTGCAAACACTCCATTTGGATAAACTACCCCAGAAGGATTTGCTTCATCCGTCTCCCACGGCCCGCTTTGAAAAGGTGGTTCAACATCTCCACCGACAGCTTCCACAGATCGAAACCAAGGCTAATCTGGAGCTTCTCTTACAACACAAGCAACAAGAACTCAACAGCATATTGAGCCCATTAGAAGCACTCTTGCAGCATCCCAAAGTAAATACAAAGATCCCGAGAAAGACCCAAACTTTACTTGCCCAACGACTTCAACTAACCAGAGACACAGCCGAAGCAACACTCCTCCACTTTAAACGACTTCTAACCTTCCCACTTCAATCATTACCCGCAACTCACGCCCAAGCCAAGCTATCCCAGCAAATGGAGAAATCCGTTTTGTCTTACGCCCTCCAACTGAGTCGGCAAGGTAAAATCAGTGAAGCCATCCAGCTCAGCGGTGGGCCATCTCAATTTCAAAAAGTGTTGACCTCTTTTACTGAAAATCGGTTTGGTCCAGCCTTTCAACAAATGGGAGACTCCCCAAAAAGCTTCTTACTCAGAGCGTTAAATTCATTGGGATTACGGCATCGTTGGCTAAAGCTTTATCCCGGCCTGATTGGCGGCGGCATGATTATTGCAACGGCCCTCTTTTGCACCGTATTCCTGGGAGCAGACTTTAATACCGGCACCGAGGGGAGGAAATCATCATGAGCTTCTACTCGGTCTACGGGGTAACCTCAGCCTATCCAAACTACCGCTATCCCGGATATTACTATCCTGCATCTTATACAGCCTACCCACTGATGGCACCGCCATCGGTACCTCTCGGTTATACCCCCCATCCTACGTTTTTAACGACTTCTAGAGTACCGGAAGTGCAACAAGTGTCTAAAACGGCCCCTTGGCGAAATCGCTTAAAAGAACTGTTTTATAAACGAGAAGCCATCACCTACGCCTTGAATCTACGGACCTTTGCTGCCCATGACAAAAACCATAATGGCCGCATTGAACCCAACCTTGGTGAAAATGGCAACTTCCTCCGAGCCATTCCAATGTTAAGCGAACTGAAGAAGCT
>JANWIO010000043.1 GCA_025449835.1 Vampirovibrionales bacterium | reverse complement strand
GGCGGGAGCTATTTTCAATCCAGTACACCTTACTGGACGCCAGGGAATTCTAATTTGACCTTAACCTTGGATCCTTCTCAACCGCAAGTTAACATTCAAAATCCACTCGATGCTTTTGGGACGTCACCAATGTCTGATCTGGCTTCATTAAATGGCCCTTCCTCAAATATTCTTGCCATGATGGCGTCTCCGCCACCGCCAGCCGTAGTGCCTGCATTGCCTTTTGCGAATTCGTTGAGTATGAACCCCAATATGCTCATGATTATTATGCTACTGAAGTCATTCTTGTCAGGGGGCTCTAAGTCGCAAAGCGCCAATGATTCTTCTGGCGGCAATGCAAACGTTGGGACGAATAGCGGTACCATTAACATTACAAACAACAATACGACGAATAATAATAACACCACCAATAATAATTTTACGCCGACACCCGCACCCACACCTGTTTATGTTCCAGTGCCAACACCCGTTCCTACTCCGATTCCACCCCCACCGCCGACGCCAATCCCACCACCACCGCCTGCCAGTGATGATATTCCAGTGTCTGAAATTGATGATATTATTTCGAGAGCTTCTAATGGTGGCACCTCTATGACCATGCAGCAGTTAACCCAGCTAATTTCAACGACACAAAACGCAGACCAAGCCGCGATTATGACGAAGCTTTACAACAATTTTCAGGCCATGGGAACGGAAACCGTTTACCATTATCCCAACTCAGATCAAGCCAGCTTTACCCTTAGTGTGGACGATGCCAGCCGGTGTGCATCGTGGGATGGAAACCCAAATTCAGTGTCAGATGCGGATTTTGCCCATGCTCAGACCAATATTGTTAATATTACGCCAACCCCACCGCCACCTCCACCTTCAAATACACAAGGATATCCTGTGTCTAGGGTTCTTAGTGTTCTCAGTGCAGCTAGGTCGTGTACCTCTTCTCTTCCTTCTATGCTTCGGGTGCCGGGAGCGACAACTGAACAGCTTTCAGAGTTATTAAGCTCGACTCCCCCAACTGATACCGATACTGCCAATATTATTGAAATGCTTTTACAGCAGAATGTTGCCATTGAAATGCCGGCTGGGATGTTCCAGATGGGGGGGCTTTTGCCACCAAATACCATGATATCCTATGTTACTGTCGATCGTGTTCAGCAAATTTCAGGTAAGGATGGTAATACAGGCTACCTTTCTCAGGCAGATATAGCAGCTGCTGAGCCGATTATCTATCACGAAGGAATAAATAACACAATGACACAAAGCGGCTAAACGACCACCACCATTAATTATGTCCCCAATGGTAATGTAGGTTAAGCTTGTCTTGCATTAAGCCCCATTGGCGACGCTAAGGGGATAGGTAAGCGAGATGGTTTTTAAGTGCAGATTTTTTAGATGTAACGAATTGTTATTTTTAACCCAATATAAAGCAATCATTAAATGATTGTTTTTTTATTTAACTGAGTGATAGAGATTAAGAGGGACAAAATCATGACGTTAGATATTTCGACATTATTAAGCTATTTACCCACAATTATGAATTCACAGGGTTCAGCTGGGAGTACTGCAAACAATGATTTAGGAAACGCGTCGTATACGATGAATTTAGGCGGGACCAACGGCACACAAGATTATTCAAATTTGGGTACTAATTTTGGTGGAAATGGAACTAATGCCTTGCCCATGGCTGCGTCTGCCCCAGGAGATTCTTCAGGTGGTGGAGGGGGCATGAGTATGATGCCCCTAATGATGCTGATGGTGGTACTATTAACGAGCGTCTTGGGAGACAATTCCAAAAGTTCATCAACAGATTCTTCAAACACGCCACCTGCAAACACACCCCCAGAAAACTCACCCCCAGCAAACTCGCCCCCGGCCAATTCACCGCCGGCAGCAACGCCTCTTGATGACTTTAATCAATTTATTACCAAGGCCGATACCAATAACGATGGCCAAATTACCAAAAATGAGGCGCAAACAGAGCTCGATTCACTGCAAAAAGATTCTCAAGCCTCAACCCCAGCTTTCCAAAAATTAATTAATGCCGGTAAAACCCTGGTGAACAATTTTAGTGCATTTCAAAATGGTGATCAAATTGCCAAACTTGCTGGGCAGGATGTTAAAGCAGATACCAACCTTGGCGTTGATGACACCAAAGTTAGTGATATTGCCGCACTTGATGGTGAAGCTGGCGTGAGCCATGCAGATCTCAAAGCGGCCAATGATGATTTAGCAAAACTGCCCCCTGCCCCAGCTCCACAAACCGATAACTTTAATACCCAAGATGTGGTTAACTTTGTGAAAAGTCAGGATGGCGGCAATGTTACGAAAGAAGACTTACAAAACTATGTTAAAAACGCAGATCCCGCAACGGAGGCTGACCAATACAATCTGGGTATGGCCAACTTCTTACTCAGCAACTCTGAGCCTTTGAGTTCTTCCACATCAAACAAGATTACCCAATCTTCCATAAAAGATGCCGCTGGCAAGGATGGTGATGCAACCCAGCTGTCTAAAACCGATATTCGAGATGGCCAAGCCGATGCCTATGCCAGTTTGATTAGCGATCAATCTGGCACCGTTAAAGACGCCGATGTGGCGGGTTTGAAACAGGTGATTCAAAATGCAGATACCAACCATGACGGCATTGCCACGAAAAAAGAACTTCAAGATTATCTGACAAAACTGTCTGGTCAAAACAAACTCCAGGCTGATGATTCGACCCAGCAACAAATTAACAATACCGAAATCCTTTTGGGCGACTTTAATCAGTTTGCCGACGCCGGTAAATCCGATCAGATTGGCTTGACTGCCGATGATGTGGATAAAATGGCTGCCCAAGGGAAAGACAATACCCAAGTTACCTTGGGTGATCTCGATCAGGCCAATAACAACCTGGATGCTCGTGGTGCCCTTACCTTAGATGGCGCTCAGCGTGAAGCCAATGTGAATAACACTGCGAACAATGCACAATCCTCCCTTAATACAAATGATGCAGTCAGCTTTATTCAGCAATTATCCAAGGCCACCGGAAAAAACTATGTGAACAAGCAGGATCTGCAAGACTTCTTAGATGGCAATGATGCCAACAATTCTCAATTCCCAGCGGTTAGTTTGGATAACAAGCGTATTGCCCAGTTCTTTGTGAACAATTATGATGCTGCTTCGTGGAAACAGGATTCTCTGGATTCCCTGGGTCCCCAAAACAGTCCCATTGATCAGGGGATTTCAGCATCCGATGTTGGTGAGCTTGCTGCTCTTGATGGAAATGGTAACAGGATCAATGAAAGTGATATGAACTATTCCTCAAAAATAACATTTGAGAGTCTTTATTTACAACCTCCCGGACCCGGATCGACCTCAGCGACATGGAATGGCCAACCTGTGGATGCATCCGTTTTCAAACAGGTCCTCTCCGATGTGGATAAAACCGTAAATAATGGCGATGGGACTGGCCCGGTAACCCAAGATGAGCTAAAACAATATATTCAATCTCAGGTGGCTCAGCCGTTTTCTAATCTACTTAATAATCCTTTCCAGGCCATACAGGACGGAATGCAGGGCCAAAAGAACATACAAGTTGCTGAATTCTTAGAAGGGAACTTTAATATTGTTCAGGCCGCTTCAGGGGATACGAAATCTTCTGATGGCATTACCGCCAAAAATATTGATGATTTGGCCGCTGCTTCAAAAACGGATCCCAACACCAACGCTGTTACACGGTGGGATATGGATGCTGTGGTGAATAAAATGGGCACCGCAGCCACAACAGACGCCAAAGTGCGAGAAAATCAAATTGATAATGACGTGCTTAATACCTATACCAATGACCTACAGCAACAGTTACAAAACTTACAAAATTTACAAGCCCAACAATTTAGCTTTAACACCACTGATGTCACAAACTTTATCGATCAGTTTGGCGGCACCTCGGTGACGAAGGCAGCCCTTCAAAGTTATTTTGATAATGCCAGCAATGGATACTCTCCCCTTCCAAATCAGCCTGACCGAACTCCAACAAATTTCGTCATTGCCCGGACCCTTCTGGAGAACTTTGATACTTTGGCGACACAGCCCCCAGCAGATGGGTCTAATACACCAGCGCCCCCTGAAGTTATTTCAGATGCAACCGTGCAACAGTTTTCTGGAAAAGATGGTGATACCACCACGTTCACTGCGAGTGACTTAGGGGTGTCTTCTGATTCTGGTGGAAGCTCAGATTTCAGTGGCTTATTTGCAAGCCTTTTATCCGCTTTGCAAAACAATGCAGCCAATGGTTCTGATATTCTTTCAGCACTTGGTTTAGGCGGTTCCGGCACCAGTGGCACTGGTCAAACTAGCGGTGGAGCAAGCACTGGCAACACACCGCCAGCAGCAACCATCACAACAAATGCTGATGGTACTGTAAGCATGAGCAATGGTGTTTTTAGTCTCGATGGAATCGATCCAAATAAAGTTTATAATCGTACGACCAGTAGAGATATACCGCTTGTTTCTGATAGTGATGGAAACAAGCTTAATGCTGAACTATCAGCCTATCTACCATCCCAAACAGCAACTCAGGCAGTAGCAGATCTTGGGTTGGTTAATTTTACCACAACTGACGCTAATGGAAACACGGATACCTACACAATTGAAGCATGGAAGAATCCAACAACTGGCAGTACAAATGGTCCTCTGTTTATTCAAGATAGCAATAATACTATTGCAGGTACCGATACGCTGAGTAGTCCTCTACAGCTCCCCAATGCTACAATAGCACGTAATGCCGATGGTTCCATCAAGATAACGACAAAAAATGGTGAGAGCTATACTATTACAAGTAACAACGATAGCGTTGGAAGCCTCACTATTACGGCTAACAACCCACAAGGCACAGCCGATGCGCTTAGCAATATCTCTTTAGGATAAAACCATTTTCCCCAAGCAGAAATCAGGCGCTTTGCGAACGCCTGATTTCGCTATACTCAAAATCCCATCCAATTTCCTCAAAACCAGGGAGACCCTAGAAATCGGCCTTTAGTGCAAAGGAAAATCCCTGTAGGGCCGGTGCAGGGCAGGAACAGGCCCTGCATTAAAAAATAATCTCATCCAGAGAGGGGTGCCGGGGAGGGAACGGACCCGGCTTTATAAATTCCCTTCCTTTAAGTAGTTAAACGTGGGCCACATGCTTTTCGTGATGCAGGCGCTCCAACTCCATTAACTTATTTTCTTTCATAAAAATGCCTAACCCTAAAATGGTGGGCGCCCAAAGCCCTGTAAAGGTGGCTAAAATGGGATTGCGTCTGAGAAACAAAAATGATAATACCACCGAGAGAATAGAAGCCCCATAAATCAGGTTGTTGGCGGGCTTGTTGAGTCCCAGTTGAATTTCTTCTTTGAGTTCTTCCGTTATTTTTTCAGTGACATTTTCCATGGCAAGTACTCCTCAATATTATGGCTGGGTCATCTTTAGAAATATATGGATGCAGAATGAATTATTTTTACAGTAACGTGTGTTGCTGCAAAAAAAATCCACCAACAGCGTAGGAGCATTTACTGACGGCAACGCTTTCCAAAAAATAGAGTCGGTTCCGCATTAAAAAACAAGTTTTATCAGGGAGGTGTCCAGAGGAGGGAACGGCCTCTGGAGTAGATAAATAGTGAGTCAATTGACGCTACGTTCAAACATCCTGTTGCGGGGCCTGACACTTTGCCCCACTCACTATCGTTCGCGGGGGACCCCAATTGCCCCGCCCCTATTTTTAAGTTTACCTTAGGGAGGGGTGCTGGGGAGGGAACGGACCCGGCTATTAAAGATCATTCCTCTTCTTTCAAAATTTTTAAAATAAAAACCCATTCATCCGAAAGGGACGAGTCACAATCTGACTTTTGGCACTTCGGGCTTGAGGCTGCGTCAGCAAAATGGGATCATAACGCTCCACCAGATAACTGGCGGCATCCCACACGTGCTTGGTGAATTTCAACCGGGGATGGGTCTCAATCTGTTTATACGTGGGTTCCCAAATTAACGACGTGCCTGGAATGTATTTTAAATTCTCGCAATTCCAAATGAGCCATTGGCACTGGGGATGAATTTTTACCCGACGCAATCCTTCGCTGTTACAGACCATGGCGTTCCAGGCGGCTACCCGGGTTTCGACCAGGGGATTGGCCGATTTTAAATCCAGGGAAAACTGGGAAAATCCCAGCCGAGAGAGTTCATTGAGTAAAATCTTATAATAGGTGTCATTGTGCCTTTCCGACGCTACGGATCGATTTTTTCCCGAAGCATCCCCCGTAATAATAATGCCTGAGGTATGGCCATAATAACGATTGGTAAAGGCTTCTACCGTTTGCACAATATTGGTGTTTTCCAAGCAAATTTCATCAAAAAAGTGATACTCGCCATTAAATCGATGGGCCAGCACCCAGCACATGGGGTCTACGTTAAAATCGCAGCTTAAATAAATTCGTAGATCCGGCCGATAGGGGGTCTCTTCAATATTGGCGTCGGCCCAGGTTTTACACACCAAACCGGCGGTGTAATCGCCATCTTGGCCTAACACATTGAGTTGATAATAATCAGGATCAAATTGATGTTTCATATTCAGCAAGTAGGCCGGGCTTAAATAAATATTTTCGGTGGAAGGGGCGATAATCCGGCGATAGTGGATTTTGACTTCCCGACGCCCAATTTTCTCCAACTGAAGCCCGTGATTTTGCGCTACAAAATGCCGGTGAATCCAACCCTTGTGGGCTTGGGGATTGGTGGTCCCAAACAGGCGATACCGGGGAATCCCCTTTTGACGCAGCCGGGACAATAACATTAAAAATGCGTCTTCGGTGATTTCGCTCATCTCTTCCACGTGAACCCATCCGAGGTTCAGCGACTTGAGTTTATAGGGTGCTTGGAGTGGACGAAACAGAATCTCGCTGTTGCCCCACTGGGGAAAAATCAGCTTGGCTTCTGTGGCTTTCCACACATAGTCTCGGCCTTCCTGAAACCCGAAGGTTTCAAAGTGTTCAAAATAGGTTTGAAGCGTGGTGTCTCGAAGCAGGGGAAAGGTTTTGGCGACAACCAGGCCGCGAATCCCAGGGTATTTTCGGCAAAGCTCGATGCCTAAAAAAGCGCCGATAAAGGTTTTCCCGGAGCCAAAGCCCCCTTGGTAGACACACACATCCAGGTCCACTTCAGGATATTCAATATGAGCCATCGCTTGTTGCGCAGGCAACAACTCATATGAGGTCGGGATCATAGCCTTGAATGCCGATGATCTGCGGTGGGTCCTCTGAGGCTGGGCCTTGAGCATGGGATTTTAACGCATCCAGCCCTTTGGAAAACGCCACTTTCACCAACGGATCGCTGGTGGCCGCTTCTGGGTTTTCCAGCGCCCACACCAAGCGTTGCGTCATCAGCAGTAAGGTGAGAGACTTTAACGTTTCCCCTGAAGGCAAAGCCATGGCCTCAGTGAGTATGCCTGGATCAATGGGTTGAAACGCCTTTTTGGGATCAGGGCTTTTAGAATCGGTTGGGACTGGGCTTTGGGAGGCGATATTGGATTTTGTTTTTTCAGATTTCGCTGGGGCCATGGGGACACACGATTTTTTATCAGCCCCTTTGCCCGAAGCCAATTTCTTTTGCGGCATACAGTAATCCTATTTTAGATAGAGAGTAAAAGAAGCCATGATTTAAATCGCAATCCCTCCTATAGATTGAGGATGTAAAAGAAATTCTCTATGCTAATATCGTGATGAAAGCCCTAGTATCGGATATTGTAGCGTGATTAACCATTAAGAGGGGGTTATAAAAGAATGTCTGATGAGCCAAAAGTTTCGGTTACCGCACTTAAAGGTAAAAATGTATATGGAGACCCCATAATTCGGCATGTTCCAATTAGCCAAGCGATAATAGAAGTTGAAAGAGGAACAGCAACGTGCCCAATTTCTCTTGATGATTTAAAAAAAGCACAGCAAAAATACTTATTTGGGGAGGAAAATTTAGAAAAGAAAGTTGATGAACTTTATAGTTCTTTATCCTTTTTTGTCACCCATAAGCCAAAGATAGATAAGGTGATACAAATCGTCCAGATGCTGTTTGGTATCATAAGATCGGTTTGCAAGATTGTTTGGATTCCCATAACTGCTGTCTCTGTTTTGTTGTCTATTTTCGAAGGAGGAAAGTCAATTGGTTTATGGAAATAATTTTCATTCTAGATAAATTTGGCAATTAACAAATTTAATTTGAAAAAAAGGTGGCCAGGAGACGGGCCCCTGGCCACAGGGGTGAGTGAGGAGAGAGAGGTGGGTTGAAAGAAAACCGTTATGCCTTATTTAAGGCGATTAAATTACTTATAAACACTCCGGAAATAAACTGTTTTGATGCAAGAGCTTTAAAAACGCCGTGGGACAAGCACAGGAACCATTGAGCCCGTGAACGCACTTGTCTAGGCAAACTGAGGCATCTGGATCAAATCGGTGGGGGAAACATTTGGGTTTGGGGGGTGTTTTTTCAAATTGCATACTACAGTTCTCCCATTTTCTTCAGATAATACAGCGCCACATCCGCAGGCTTATGGACTTCTGACGTAAACTGACTCACTTTAATACTAATTCTCTGAAATACCAGGGCTTTGGTATCCGTAATTCGGTCAGTTTCCAAACGGTTGAGCCAGATGTTTTTCCAATCGTCCTGATGAATCCGGTAAATATCGGTTTGGGATCCATCCAGCTTCACGCCATACCACCGGTACAACCAGTTTTGACACTGAGGGCACAGAAAGACCATCACAACCTGCTTCAACAGATGCGATTCTCTCTTGGGTGGAAAGAGTGAATGCTGACTCATGGGGACGAGGCGCTCCCGGCAATGATAAATCTTCACCAATGCGGTAGCCTCCTTTGCTGGTCTTGCTGATCTCCCGTCGGATACCACGTTGTAATTGGCCCACTACGGGCAGGAGTGTCCAGCTACTTTTAGCATACACTTGTTTAATGCAGTTTTAAAGGATCTTCACGTAAACTCATTAACTCATATTCCCGTGTTTCAGCGTTTCCGCATTTTAAAATCTTCCTCTCCCTTGTGTTGTAATCGTTTTAGCCCAATTCTGTATCACCGAATTGGAGGCAAAAATAGGGTCAGGGCTGTAAAGAGGAGTTCTTTTTGTAACCGGGTCCGTTCCCTCCCCGGCTCCCTCCCTAAAGGTGAAATCAAAAATAGGGTCGGGGCGGGGCAGTTTGGGCCCCCACGAACGATAGTGAGCGGGGTAGAGGGTCAGGCCCCGCATTTGGAATAGTTTTTTATACCAGAGGCCGTTCCCTCCTCTGGACACCTCCCTAAAGGTGAAATCAAAATTGGGTGGGGGCGGGGCCGGAACAGGCCCCGCACAAGGATGTTTGAACGGAGTGTAAATTGATTCACTTTGTCTATACCAGAGGCCGTTCCCTCCTCTGGACACCTCCCTGACTTAAATTTTGGGGATAGGGAAAAAGCCATTGAATGGGGTTTCTTGGATGGAATGGGAAATTGCTTTTTCCCGAAAGGGGCAGCGCCCCATCGATAAAAAGGGAACTTGTTCCCTCTACAAAAAAAGTGCAATCTGGCGGGTTCTTTGCTATGATGAAATCAACTGAAACCCAATGGGTCCTTTAAACTGATTCAGCGAGGTCAGAAAGGGCGTCAACTTTGGCCTAAAACCAATTATTGGCTAATATCCTTTCGTGACCTTCTGTAAGCAACACAGGAGGTTTATTTGTGAGTACACTCTCTTCCTTGCCCACTGCTCCCACGTGGACAAAGCACCATTTAATCGATGCAGCCAGCTTAACGGTGGATGAAATCCAACAGGTGATGGCTGAAGCCCAAACCTTTTCTGAAATTCTCCAACGACCGGTGAACAAAGTCCCGATTCTTCGGGGCAAAGTCATCGTGAATCTGTTTTATGAAAACAGTACCCGTACCCGAACCAGCTTTGAGCTGGCAGGACAATCTCTCAGCGCCGACACCATTAACTTTGGCGTCAGCACCTCATCGGTGAAAAAAGGTGAAACCTTAATTGATACGGCTGAAACCCTTTTAGCCATGGGGATAGATGCCGTTGTGATTCGTCATGCCAGCTCTGGGGCTTGCCATCAGTTGGCTCAATATTTTGGTGATCGGGTTTGTGTCGTCAATGCCGGGGATGGCTACCACGAACATCCCACCCAAGCGCTGCTGGATTTATTTAGTTTGTTGCAAAAGATGGACAGCGTGGCAGGTAAGAAAATCACCATTGTGGGAGATATCTTGCACAGTCGGGTGGCCCGGTCCAATATTCACGTTTTAAGTAAGCTGGGCGCAGAAGTGCATGTGGTGGGTCCCTCAACCCTGTTGCCGGTGGATATCGGCAAATTGGGATGTATCGTTCACACTCAAATTGAACCAGCTTTAGAAGATGCTGATGTGGTGATGTGTTTACGCTTGCAGCTTGAACGTCAACAGTCTGGCCTGATTCCCTCAACAGCAGAGTATACGCAGTTGTTTGGTGTGAACCGCTACCGCTTGGAAACCTATGCCAAGCCAGGGGTGGTGCTAATGCACCCCGGCCCCATGAATCGGGGCATTGAAATCACCAGCGACATTGCCGATGACCCCCGTTATTCGGTGATTACCCACCAGGTGGCCAATGGGGTATCGGTTCGGATGGCCGTGTTACATCTGGTTCTTGGAATTCATAACCTAAAAGGAGACGCCTTCAATGAAACAGTTGGTTAAAGGGGGCCGGGTCATAGACCCTTCCCAAAATCTGGACAGTATGCAGGATGTTCTTATTACGGATGGCCTGATTTCTGCTATGGGGCCAGACCTTCCTACAGATGATGTGGATGAGCTTTATCAGCTTTCACCAAACCATTGGGTTACCCCTGGGCTGATTGATGTGCATGTTCATCTGCGTGACCCTGGGCGTTTGGACAAAGAAACCATTCAAAGTGGAACAGAAGCCGCTATTGTTGGTGGTTTTACAGCGGTGGCTTGTATGCCCAATACTCAACCCACCTTAGATAATCTTTCCACCTTGCAATATGTGAATTATACGGCTAAAAATACAGCTCGAATTCCTGTGTATCCGGTTGTGGCTGCAACCAAAAATATTGCAGGCCAAGAATTATCGGAAATAGCGGAGTTGAAAAGTCATGGGGCTGTGGCGGTGAGTGATGATGGTCATTGCCTAATGGACAGCAGACTGATGCGTTTGGCCTTAAGCTATTGCCAAATGCTGGAGGTTCCCTTTGTTTGTCACGCCGAAGATATGGATCTCTCTGGAAAAGGCTGTATGAACGAAGGCTACTATTCAACTTTGCTGGGCTTGGCCGGGATTCCCAATGTCTCTGAAAGCGTGATTGTAGGCCGAGATATTCAGCTTTCCCGACTGACGGGCGGCCATGTCCACTTTGCCCATATCAGTACCCGCCAAAGTGTGGCGCTAATTCGGGAAGCCAAGGCCGAAGGCCTGCCCATTACGGCTGAAACAGCCCCGCATTATATCGCCCTCACCGATGCAGCGCTAACCAATTATGACCCGGACTTTAAGATGAACCCGCCGTTACGGTCAGAGCAGGATCGTCTGGCCCTGATTGAAGCCTTAAAAGATGGCACCATTGATGCCATTGCCACAGATCATGCCCCTCATACACCTGATGAGAAAGCGTTACCCTTTGATCAATGTCCTAATGGGGTGATTGGGCTAGAAACCTCATTAGGGGTGGTGCTCTCCACGTTGTACCATACCAAGCTGTTGACGCCGTTGCAGATTATTGCTCGGATGAGTACAGGGCCTGCCCAGTGCATGCGTCTGCCAGGGGGTACCTTAAAAGTTGGTAGTCCTGCCGATATCACGGTGATTCAGCCGGAGTTAAAATGGGTGGTGGACGTGACCCAGTTGAAAAGTAAGTCCCGAAACACACCGTTTAAAGGAAAAACCCTTCAAGGACGTGCTGTGAAGGTATTCTCCAAAGGCAAAGAACTGTTGTTGGACAATGCCGCTGTTCTGGAACCGGTAACGCTCACCAAAGAAGCTGTCACGATCTCTTAATCACTGAGATTGAATAATGGCTGTAGACCTTTTGGACGCTATATAAGGGGATAACCTGCTGGGTAAAGAGAAACTTTTGCGTAAACCCCAGAAGATCCCCTAAAGCTCGATACTCATAGGTTAGAATGGTCTTTAGGTGAAGTGGATAAGACTGTATTGAAATGTGCATGGCCATACTCCTTGTCTTTTGCAATAACGGGCAATGAGAATGGGACGTTTTTCCGGTGAATAATTAAGGGTTCGGATAGGAGAAGAAGAAGGATGATGGTACATTTCAATCAAATCTTTGAAAGAGATGTCATTGGCTCGATAACAGCCGTAAACTTTTATTGCCCAGTGCTATTTGGGCGTTGATTTTCATGATATGAAATAAAAATCAGGTGCAAATTGGAGGAAGGGATATGCAAATCGTTCCCATTCAATTAAAACAGAATACCGGTTTACACAGCTCGGCCAGTCAGGCGAGAGCCGCTCGGTTTCAGGGGAAAAAGCCATCGGTTGTTACGGGTCCCATTACGCTTAGTGATCATGATGCGCTGAATTATTCCTACGACAGTAAAATTCCTCAACTGGGCGCCAAAATTCTGGCGACTGTTGCCGATTTAGAACAAAAGTATCACCAGAAGTATTATCAAAAGACAGGGATAAAAGGGTTTTTGTATCGTCGATATTTGGATATGACGGATTTTAAAGGTATTCCCTTTTTCCGGCTTTTTGATGAAATAAGAGAGAAAACGGCCCCGCATAACCTCTCGGATAGTGCCCTTGCTGATGGTACTCAGGCGCTGCTAACCCGAAATTTGTTGAAAACAAATGGTTATGCCTCGTTTTATGTAACCGATCGTGGCCGAGAAGCGTTGGAGCTAATTCATCCCCTTGATACCAGTGACCGCATTGTTTTCAATGCCACTTTTGGCACAGACGTTCAACGTCTTGGGTTTAAAGTGCTTCAGGCCGTGGGTAAAATCACTCAACAGAATATTGAACAATATAATGGCCGAAAAGGCCCTTTGGGGGCACTTTATCGAACGGTTCGCTCTCCACAACAAACCATTCCTTTTTCTGACATTCTGTTTGAAACCCAAGTGGCAACCCTTGATAGAACCACCTCAACGGTCAAAATGAATCAGGCGATTTATGAAGGCTTAAAAACCCTTGAGCAAAAGAATTTGGTGCGGTGTTCCTTTGATGGTTATCAGCTCACAGCCCGAGGAAAGATGGCCTTAGAAAACCCTTCTGAAACCCTATTTTAACCCTATTTTTAGAAACAGGGAGGAGTCCAGAGGAGGTAACGGCCTCTGGAATAGACAAAATATTTCACCAGGGCCGGTGCAGGGCAGGAACAGGCCCTGCATTTAAAATTATTTTTGGGGCAGGGGCAGGGGCAGGGGCTGCGGTGGGAACGGGTCCAGCAATTGAAAGTTATCCTTTCTGAAACTTAAAATCCTTTGATGTGATACCCTGCGTCTACGTGAAGAACTTCGCCTGTAATACCACGGGATAAAGGACTTACTAAAAACAAAGCTGTATCACCCACTTCAGCAGCTTCAATATTACGCCGTAAGGGGGCTTTTTCCTTCATCACTTCTGTAATGTTGGAAAATCCAGAAACCCCACTGGCAGCCAATGTTTTAATGGGGCCTGCCGAAATGGCGTTAATCCGAATGTTGCGGGGGCCTAAATCTTCAGCCAGGTAGCGAACACTCATTTCCAGAGCCGCTTTGGCCACACCCATTACGTTGTAATTTGGAACCACTTTTTCGCCACCATAATAGGTGAGGGTTACGATACTGCCACCACCCCGGTTTTCCATCAGAGGCAATGCTTCACGACAAACAGCCGTGAGTGAGTAGGCACTAATTTCTTGGGCCATTAAATAGCCCTCTTTGGACGTGTTCAGGAATTCGCCAGCAAGCTCTTCTCGTTTGGCAAAGGCCATACTGTGAATGACACAATCCAAGCCATCAAAATCGTTGGCTACACTTTTAAATAGGTCTTTAATTTGTTGTTCATCGGTGACGTCACAGGGATAAAGTGGGACGTCAGGGCCTAAGGTCTCCGCTAGACTGGACACATTTTTTTGCAGACGCTCCCCTTGATAGGTAAAAGCAAGGCGCATACCAGCTTTTGAAAGCGATTGGGCAATGGCCCAGGCGATACTCCATTTGTTGGCAACACCCAAAACAAGACCGGTTTTGCCTTTTAATAAATTCGGAACCAATGATTGTTCCGCTGGGGCTTCTTCCAATACCTGATTCATCAGGGACTCCTTATAATTTGTGTCTTTTCTCACGCCCCATCATACTGAGGATACGTCTCCATTTCAAGCAAAAAACATGGGGGGCTTTGACGACCCTGGTTCTGTCATCTTCATCGTGGTAAAAAGGTTTTAAATCCTTAGGCTGCATACTTTAAAACGCATCTCCAAGCAGAGTCAAACAGAAAAAGCAGAATATCGATAATCAAAATTCACTGTCAAAACTGTTTCTTTTTGGTTTTTCATGGACAATAGCATCATGTTTGCGACATTTGTCTTAATATGTTACAAATTGTGACAATTTTGGGTCCAGCTAGCACATTCCAAACTTGAGGGGGGTTAATTAATCAGTTAAACTTCATCTTACAGAAATGGGGAGAATCGTATAAATGAGTTCTTATGGATATAACGCAGGTTACAGTTATCCGGGGTATTCTGCCTATGGGCAGAGTCCGGTAGCCAGCTACAACCCTTATGGTGGAGCAAGTGGCTATAATGCTGCATCGTACAACCCGTACGGTGGCTATAGCAATACCACGGCAGCATACAGTCCGTATGGTAGTGGATACAACGCTTCCGCAACATACAATCCGTATGGAGGTAGTTACAGTCCGTACGCCAGTCCGGCTGGGTATGGACAAGATGCTTATGCACCGCAGCCACCGGCACCGGAACCGGAGCCTTACGCTTCACCAGCGCAACATGGCCCAGAACCCGGTAATTTACAAGATATTTTGGCTGAGATGTCCAAGCAGCAGCCTGCCCCGCAAGCGCCTGCCAAAAAGTCATCCGGTGGTGCCTTTAGCTTGGTGAAAAAAGGTGTGCTGTATGCATTAGCCGCTTTTGGTTTGTATAGTGCAGGAAAAGGCTTTTTGGGAAAAGGCGATTCTGCTGGTAGTGCCTTAACACCCGATGAAACACTGGTTGATAAGAAAACCGGCGAGCCTGTTTACCCCTTGTTTAAAGAAGGTAGCCAAACCGTAACCGGTTATGCCGGTGTTCGAGACGGGAATAATGTGTTCCTCACCAAGAGCGATGTTCAGACCACAGAAGAACATGGTTCTGAGGCACTCAATTTTGAAGATTTTGAGACCGAAGCGGTTGGCTCTGAAAGCGCTGCTGACGGTCAGAAAACCTCTTCAAAAGTTAACGTGAAAAGCACCCAAGCTTCCGGAAAATCAAACTCAACCAGTACCAAAAGTAAAACAGCCGGAAAGAAATAATGACAGTCTGCTAGAATGACCTTCTCTCTCAAAACTCAGAATGCGATTCGTCCCCAGGCCTTAAAACCTGGGGATACCCTTGCCATTATTTCTCCCGCTGGCCCCAGCAGTGTTGAAGACATGGACGCGGGTATTGCTTACATTGAGTCGGTTGGGTTGCGTCCCAAAGTGATGCCCCATGCCCGAAACAAACACTATTATCTGGCTGGGGAAGATAGCCATCGGCTGGCCGATCTCCATGCGGCCTTTGCTGATCCTCAAGTTCAAGGCATTTTGGCTGCCCGGGGTGGCTATGGCTGTATGCGGCTTTTGCCCCAAATCAACTGGGATTTAATCCAGGCAAACCCCAAAGTATTTATCGGCTTTAGCGACCTCACCAGTTTGTTGCTCCCTATATACCAGAGGACAGGGCTCATTGGATTTCATGGCCCGATGTTGACGTCCAATCTGATTGAAGGTGACACCTATAGCCAGGATGCATTATGGAAGCAGGTGATGGCCCAAGTGACCTATCCCTATACTGTTCCGAATAACGCTCCTTACACATGCTTTAAATCAGGTGTTGCCGAAGGTCCATTGGTTGGGGGGAATCTGAGTCTATTATCCGGTCTGTGTGGTACCCCTTATCAGCCTCAAACCCAAGGTGCCATTTTGTTTATCGAAGATTGGCATGAGCAGTTTTACAGCTTAGATCGTCAGTTTACCCAGCTTAAGCTTGCCGGGATGTTTGAGGGCATTGCCGGGCTTTTGTTGTGTGACTTTACAGAAATTGAAATTGAAGCAGACTGGAACTATTCCCTTACTGCATTGTTACAGGATCTGACGAGCTTCCTGTCTGTGCCGGTGGGGTATGGGTTTTCGGTTGGTCATGGGGATCAGACTGCGACTTTTCCGATTGGGGCTTTGGCCCGTTTTGAAGCAGCAAGCGGCCATTTGCAAATTTTATCCGCACCGTGTCGCTCGGCAGGTCCGAATCTGGAATAAGCCAGGTCATTTGGCCCGTGCCTTGAAACGTCATGGTTTCAGTACCTACCCATTGTCCACGATTTAAATTCACCACTTCAACCCCAGCAGGATCTGAAGAAAGCACATAGGCATCATTGTTTATGTTATCCAGCACCATGCCTTGAGGGGTACCATTTTGCTGAAGGACGATGGGCTCCCCCCATTGTTGGGTGTTAAGCGTCATGCGGCCAATGGCATTTTGTTTTGGAAAGAGCAAATACAGCCAATAATGGTCTGTTCCCATGGCAATGGGGACTTCAGGCAGTGGGATCTTCCGGGTAAATTCCTGCCATCGCAAATCAAAGCCATACAGCACTTTTTCAGAATCGCTTATCATCCACAACACCTTTTCATCCTGAATGGTCAGTAAGGTGGTTTGTGGCAAGATGGGGATGGTTTTTTCAAGCTTTAAAGTGCTCAGGTTTACAATTTGAAGGTTCCCCATGGGTTTTTGAACCACTGCCTGGGGAGCTTGTGTTTGCCAAAAGTGAAGCGGTTTCTCTGCTTTTGGAGAAGTTGCTGAAGCGGCGTTATTGGGTTTCTTTGGAGGAGATGAATTTAAAATAGAAACGGCATATAGTTCTTGTCGAAAGGGGGAAAGGGTTAGTTGCCTCACAGGTTTTCCGAGTGTAATGGGTGATTCCAGTAAATGTTGCGATAGGTTGATAACCGAAATTTGGGCCAAGTTAGGATGTGAAATAAATAATTGGTTTGTGGCTTTATCCAAAACCATATTATTCACCGTTCCCTGTAAGATATAGGTCTGCAAGGGCTTGTCAGGATGGTTAAAATCAATGCTATAAACATCCGGTCTATCAGAACATCCCACTAAAACTTGCTTGGCATCTACAGAAGAGAGTATTTTTGCAGGATGACAAGGGACTGGAACGTGGGATGTGGAACCGTTTTGAGCCAAATCCCAGTTAAACAGTGTTTGAGAAGGGGCGCTGAAGATGGCCAGGGGGAAATTTGTCTGTTGTTTGTCTTTTTCGGAGCCGGGGATGAGCAAATCGCCGGTCAAGGCTTTCCATACCGTGGGGATTAAAAAATCTTTGGGAAAAGAAAAATCCTGCGGCAAAAGCCCATTGCGGACTGAAAGTGGAAGATTATCCAAAATAGGAAAGCTTTTTCGGCCATCATTCAGTTTAATAATGTGTAAAAGGTAATGCCCGTCATTAAAAACGATAATATCCGGTGGTTGTGTGTTGCTGGGAAGGGTTTTACTTAGCGTGATCTGATCCACTGGTTGGGCGGTTTCAGGGGAAATTAAAACGTATTGGGTGCCATTTGAAAATGTCACCAGTCCATCGTCTCTTAAGTCTACTTTTGCATCGAGTTTCTCAATGGCGGCTTTTAATGAGGGTGAGAAAGCAGGTTCTGTTTCTGTCTTTGCAAAGGGCATTGATACAAAAGCAACCCAAGTCAAGACGCAAATCACGAATCCCCCAAGCATTATCCTGTTTATTCTTGAGACATACCCCATGGTTGGGAGCCCTTTCATTTCGTTGGTTTACTGTGCAATGACACTATGCTTAGCATAAGGGAAGATGCCTGCAAACGCATAACTCGCAGGCCCTGTCATTAAAATATTTTCTCTGCCAAGCCATTGAATTTCTAATATGCCACCGGGCAAATGCACTGAAACTTTTTCATCCACCAGGCCTCTTAAAATAGCGGCCACAGCCACGGCACAGGCACCGCTACCACAAGCTAGCGTAGGGCCAACCCCTCGCTCCCAAACCTTTACTTCCACCGATTCCCGATCCAGCACTGTCACAAACTCTACATTGGTTTTAGCTGGGAACAATGGGTGAAGTTCAATGGTGGGGCCCACTTGCTGAAAGTCTAAAGGTGTTTCCAAATCTTGTTGGAAGATAATACAGTGGGGATTTCCCATCCCAACGGCTGCAATGGGGACAACATATCCTGGTGAAATCTCTAAGGGGAAGTTTAAAACGGGGTATTCAGTGGTCCCACTAAACGGGATTCGTTCGGGATTGAGGATAGGACGTCCCATATCTACTGTAACCATTCCATCAGTCTGAACACGGGGGACAACAATACCGGCGAGGGTCTCCACTTTAAAGTCATTGCGTTTAATCAGCCCCTGATCTTTGACATAACGGGCAAAACATCGGATACCGTTTCCACACATCTCGGCTCGGGAGCCATCGGCGTTGTAAAATTTAAATTGAATATCTTGTGCTGGATCATCGGGAGGAGCAACAATAATCAGTCCATCCGCCCCAATGCCAAAATGACGATCACAGGCATCTTTGGCCAGCTCAGCCAAATCCGTATCCGGGGCCAGCTGATCCTCTTCCACGAGAACAAAATCGTTCCCTAAACCATGCATCTTTGTAAATGGGATATTCATAGGTTTATAATATATCAGACTGAATAGGGCTTCAATTTTGAAACGTTTCTTTTCCAACGAGATTTTATGCCTGCTATGCCTTGCTTTGTTGGTGTTTGTCCTTAATTTATGGGGATATCCGCTGTTTGATGTGGATGAACCCCGCTATGCAGAGGCTGCACGGGAAATGTTTATGGCTCATGGGGATTGGATTACTCCCCACTTTAACTTTGTGGTGCGCTTTGATAAACCCGTGTTGTTTTACTGGTTGGTTGCAGCATTTTATAAGGTGTTGGGCGTTTCGGCTTTTTCGGCACGTCTGGTAAGTGCCTTGGCTGCCATTGGCACGGTTTTTCTGATTTATTTCTTTGTGAAAAAAGCCTTTAATCGCTATGCTGGCATGATTTCAGCCTTGATTTTTATGACCATGATTGAGGTTTTTGGGGTGGGACGGATGTCCATTACGGATATGACCTTAACCTTTTTTATGGCAGGGGCTTGGTTATGCTTCTTTATGGCATTAACTCAGTCTCCCCGATGGTTTTTGCTGGCGGGTGTTTTTAGTGGCTTGGGAGTCCTCACCAAAGGGCCGGTTGCTTTGGCTTTGCCCGGAATCACATTTTTTATTGCCTTGTTTTGGCATCATCGCCAAAAATGGAAGCAGGTTTTGCTTTCACACTGGATGTATCTGGGGTTAGGCGTGTTTTTTGCTGTTGCCGTGCCGTGGTATGTGGCAGCGGCCCAGGCTAATCCCAATACGTTTGTGGATAAATTCTTCCTGTTTCACAATGTTGATCGCTTTACCAGCACGGTTTCTGGTCACAAAGGGCCTTGGTATTACTACATCCCTGTTTTGCTTATTGGGGCTTTTCCCTGGAGCCTTTTTATTCCGGTGCTCATTCAAAAATGGTTCCAGTATAAAGGTAAGCTTCCTGAAATTGTGTGGTATGCCTTCATCTGGTTTTGGGTAGTGCTTCTTTTCTTTAGTTTTGCCGGAACCAAGCTTTTAACCTATGTTTTACCGGCATTCCCCGCCTTTGCTATCATGATGGGGTGGGCTTGGCATTGCATTGTCGAAGAAACGGAATCGCCTGCTTTGGAATGGATCAAACGGGGCTTATGGCTGGGGGTTGGGCTCATTTTGGCGGCAGTCTATGTGGCTTTTCAGTTGGGAGATAAGGTGGTTCCAGTCGCATTGCGCACGCTATACAACCCCTCTTATTTGCAGGTATTTTCCATCCTTATCCTGATTATTTTTGGGGGAATCCTTTTCTTAATTAGTGGTGGATTTTCGCTGAAAAAAGCCTTTTTCTCTTTTAGTCTGGGAATGATTGTGGTGTTGTGCGACATCAATCTTAATATTTTGCCGTTTGCGGGTAACCTTTTGCAGCACGACATTATTGCTTTTGCCCAGCGTGCAGTGGCCGATAACATGCCCATTGGCACCTATCGCATCAAAAAGCCCAGTCTTGTATTCTACACCCAGCGCAAGGTTTACCATATTGCCCATGTGGGCCAGTCGGGCCAAAATTCAACGGCCTCATTAAAAAAACTTCCCATGACACCCCATGCGTTGTATCTTGTAATCAAAAATTCGGAACTTCCCGATTTTAGGCGTGCCCATTTAGCCAGCATTGTTGAAAAAGGATTTGTCTATTCCTTAATTCAGGTTAACGATCCCCAACTATTGAGGACAAAAGGTAATGAGTAAACAACTCTATCGTGTTGAGCGCACATCAGAAAAGCAAACCACACCCGTTGTTTCTGTTGTTATCCCGGTTTATAACGAAGCTGAAAGTGTATTTCCTCTTTTAAGAGAACTTTTGGCTGTGGGTGAATCCCTGCAAGTGCCTTATGAAATTATTTTTGTGGATGATGGCTCAAGTGACGAAACCGTCTCGGTGCTCAAGCAATATGTTCAGGAATTTCCTGGCATTTTAAAGGTGGTTGAACTTCGCCGTAATTATGGTCAAACGGCTGCCATGGCGGCAGGTTTTGCCAATGCTTCAGGGCAGATTTTTGTAACCTTGGATGGGGATCTCCAAAATGACCCGCAGGATATTCCCTTCCTGATTCACCGCTTGGTAGAATCCGATTGCGACATGGTGGTGGGCTGGCGTCAAAACCGTCAAGATGCGGTGCTTTCTCGTAAAATTCCATCCTACATTGCCAATCGTATTATTGGATATATGACGGGCGTGAAGTTTAAAGATTATGGCTGCTCCTTAAAAGCGTATCGGCGAGAGTTGGCTCAGGAAATGCCTTTGTATGGCGAGCTGCATCGCTTTATTCCGGTGTTGGCCAGCATGGAAGGCGCAAAAATTGAGCAAGTCCCGGTGCATCACCGGGCGCGTCAATATGGCAAAAGCAAGTATAATTTGTCTCGTACCCTCAAAGTGGTTTTGGATTTGGGCATGTTACTCTTCTTAAAACGCTTTTTTACCCGTCCCTTGCATATGTTTGGTCGTGTTGGGCTTGCCTCCTTTGCCATTGGCGGTTTGATATTGCTCACATTGGCCTTTCAAAAAATGGTTTATCATGTGGATATTGGTGCAAGACCGCTCTTACTACTCGGTGTTTTGATGGTCCTCACCGGCATTCAACTCTTGAGTACTGGTTTAATTGCTGAACTCCAGATTCGGACTTATTTTGAGTCACAGGAAAAAGCCCCCTATAAGGTTCGCCATATTCATTCATGACCAAACCCACCCTTCTAAAAACCCTTGTTAAAGTTTTAATCAGCTTTGGGATTATTGCCGTTTTAGTGGTCAATCTCAATTCAAACCAGCTGATTCAAACCTTTAAAATGATTTCATTTTGGCAATTAGGGCTGGCCGTGTTGTTTAACTTGTTCTGTCAGTTTCTATGTAGTGTACGATGGCTCCAACTGGCTGACTCCATGGATTTGGGCAAGGGGATCGCTCAGTTTTACGAGTTTTATCTGTTAGGCATGTTTTTTAGTTTGTTTTTGCCTTCTGCCATTGGCGGTGACCTTGGTAAAGCCGTGCTGCTTGCAAAAGAAAAGTCTGCGAAGTGGTCTCTTGCCTTTTTAACCATTGTGGCTGACCGGTTTTGTGGACTCAGCGGCTTAATGTTGTTTGTTTTGGTGGGGTACTACCTATTACGCCCAGGTCATTGGTCTCTTTTTACCATGGGGCTTTTGGTGATTCTTTCCATTCTTGTTTTTCTGTTTACCTTTTATTTTTCCCGCATTGAACATTACCCCTGGGGATATTGGCTGATTCAGCGGTTTATTTTAAAGCCTAGCCTTGAAGAGGATGAACCTCCCCAGTATATCTGGCCCACGCCAAAAGCAACCGCCATCAGCATTGGTATTTCAGTACTGTATCATGGTTTTTTGGTGTTATTGCAGGTTATCTTATTGCAAATTTTAGGCGTGACAGTGCCTTTTTTATTGGTGGCGCTGGTTTATGGGCTTTCCAGTATTCTGGCCATGATACCGGTTTCCATTAATGGAATTGGTTTTCGAGAAGGGGCTATTACATTTTTGCTGGTATATTGGGCCCATGTGCCTAAGAATATTGCCATTACCTTTAGCTTGGTTTGGCTTTCCATTATTGTATTATCGTCCTTGTCTGGAGGCGTCTTGATGCTACGACGTCAAGTTGTGATCCCGGCGCGTAAAAAAATTTGAACCGATGAGAATGTCAGTGTATGCTAAATTAAACAAATGGCTTAGGAGTGGAGTATTATGATCCGGCAACAACTGAAACGTTTTTTTACCCTGTTGAATGTCCTGCTACTTATTGGCTTAACGTCTTCAGTGGTGTATGCGCAGAGTATTGATACCCCCAGTAACCAAGGTGATCAGACGACACCTTTAACCCCCACCCCCTTAAAAAATATTGCCCCCAAGGGAAACCAACTGATTCCAGAAGCAACCCCTTTGTATGACAAGGGTGTTACCATTACTGAAATTGAAATTGTGGGCAACAAGGATGTGCCGGCAGAATCTATTTTAAAAGCCATCAGTACCCAGCCGGGCAGCCTTTACAGCAAAACCAGGCTTCAAAAGGATTTAAAGAAAATTTATGATATGGGCTATTTCACCGATCATATGAAGGTTGTTCCCATCGCCACTCGTGAAGGGATTCATCTGCGGTTTGAACTGGAAGAAAATGCCATTGTTAAATCCATTGATTTTAAAGGCAATACCATTTTTACCAGTGACGAATTAGGCAAGATTTTTACCGGCCAGGTTGGTATGCCTGAAAACGTGAATCAAATTAACAGTGGTATCCAGGCTGTGGAGAAAAAATATAAGGATAAAGGCTATATTTTAGCTCGGGTTCAGGATATCAAAGAAGATCCACCGGGCACCATTACCTTTGTGATGAGTGAAGGTAAAATTGCCAACATTTCTTTTTCGGGCAACAAAAAAACCAAAGATTACGTAATTCGTCGGGCCATGGTGGAAAAAGAAGGGAATATATACAACGAAAAAACCGTTGGCGAGGACATGAAGCGAATTTTCTCAACACAGCTTTTTTCAGATGTTCGTCGGGTTGTCAAAGCGTCTCCCGAATCTGCTAGCGAATATGACTTGGTAATTGAGGTGGATGAAAAGAAAACCGGAGCGATCTCCCTTGGGGGCGGGCTCGATACAGGAACTGGCCTTTTTGGATCCGTCGGGTATAATGACCCCAACTTTTTAGGGCGTGGCGATAGTGTGAGTACCATCTTCTCACTGGGTACCGGGATTTTATGGTCTACCAGTGATGTTCTCCGTCGGGCTGTGTTTCAGTTTGAAACCAACTGGTCTGCTCCCAGCTTTTTGGAAACAAATAATGCCTTGGGAACTTCATTATATGCTCGGCAACTGGCTAGTTTTAATATCCCCTTAACCGTTGAACAACGTTATGGTGGCGAAATAGATTGGAGCCGCCCATTAGAAGCGCATCCTGGAGCAAACGTATCAATGGGCCTGGGGTATGAAAAAACCAATGTAAAAGAAGGCGTCACGCAAGATCAGTTGGCGCTCTATGGTGTAACCCCTGCAGAACGGGCCAAAGAACTGAAAGATGGTTCTTATACCTTCCTTGAGCCCGGATTTTCTTATGATTCGAGAAATAACCGGCTGAACCCCACCGAGGGCTGGCTCAACACCTTTGGCTCTCATTTAGCCTTAGGGCTCACCAACAGTTCGTATGGAACCTTAAGCGCTAACTTACGTCGATACCTGAAAGTGACCGATAATATTACGTTTGCAGTGAATGCTCAGGGTGGCGTAAAAGGGTTTGGCAATGTACCTCAATTTAATATGTTCAGGCTGGGTGGAGCTTACACCGTGAGGGGCTTTGAAGAAGGTGGTCTTGGTATTGGTCAGGACTATCTTTTGGGAAGTGCCGAAATTCGGACTAAACTCCCCTTTTTAAAATTCTTTGACAAATTTCCCTTATACGATATCCTACAAGCAGCATTTTTTACCGATGCAGGTGTATTATATGAAGAACCCAGCAGCAACCACTTATTCTCCCGTCCTGGCTATGGGGTTTCTATTGGGGCAGGACTGCGGGTAAATATTCCGGCTGTGGGCCCCATGCGGGTTGACTGGGCTCAACCCATAACCGGTGCCCGGGGTGGGCATACGCAACACTTTAATTTTGGTGTCGGAAACAAATTTTAAATCACCAATGTTCACTTCATATTAGTTGTTTGAAAGGAGAAACACAGAATGAAATTGGTAAAAGCAACCCTTGGCGTTTTCTTGGTTTCAATGATGCTGACTGGAACTGCTTTGGCAGCGCAAATTGGTGTTGTGGATATGCAGGAAATCTCTCAAAAATATTCGAAAGCCCAAGATCTCTCTACCCAAGTAAAAAGCAAAGAGGAAGAACTGCAAAAGCTTCGCTCAAGCTTGGCTGAAGAACTGAAAACCAAAGAAAAGGCCAAAATGTCGCCTGTTGAGAAAAAGAACTTGGAAGACAAGTTAAATGGTCAATTTGCCTCCAAATTTAAAGAATACCGGGAATGGACTTTAACCCAGGAAGAAAGCATCCGGGCCGATGTGGATAAAGCTATTCAAACCGTTGCCGATAATGACAAAATTGATCTTGTCCTCCCCAAAGAAAACGTTCTGAAAGGCGGAAAAGATATCACAACTGAGGTTTTGGATCAGTTGAATCAAAGCGGTGCCTCTTCTCAAAAATAATTGAGGCTTGCTGACTAAAAATCCACATTAAAGTGGGCTGAACGAAGCTTGTGAAGTGGAGTGAAGCCAAAACAAGATCGATACAGGGCTGGTATTCGGCCCTGTATCGCTATTTTATCGGTTCTCCCGCAATCTTTGGAAATTCGTCCCTAAATTACTTTGTTATATTTCTTAAACTTTGCCTTGTGAGGGTTGACTATTGTATTTGTTACGCCTACCTTAGTGTCTTGAATACTATATACCCCTCCTTAAGTTTCTCGGCCGGTGGCCGAGATTTTTTTTGGGAAGCAAGCTTCCTTGCTCGAAGGGGCTCTGCCCCTTTCGGGAAAAAACGATATTTCCATTCCATTCCAAAAATCCCATCCAATGGCTTTTTCCCTATCCCCGAAAGCAAGCTTCCTATTCGAAGGGGTTCTTTGCGGAATATTACAAATGCTAAGAGGCAGGGGCAAAATTTTTTTTCTTTGCCTTGGGGTTCTGCTAAAATCCTGCTATGGAATCGGCAAAAACAAACGAGTTGAATCTCCAATGCACGGCTCAGGTGAACCCTGAGGATGCAACCCCGATGATGCGGCAGTTTTTAGAGGTGAAACGAGAACACCCTGGCGTCGTCCTCTTTTACCGCATGGGCGATTTCTACGAAACCTTTTTTGAAGATGCAGTGATTGCCGCCAGAGCCGTTGAAATCACACTGACCAGCCGAGAAGCCGGTAAATTAGGACGGGTTCCTATGGCCGGTGTCCCCGTGAAATCCGTAGACAGCTACCTGCAAAAGCTTTTAGAAAAAAACTTTAAAGTGGCTATTTGCGAGCAGGTGGAAGACCCTGCCTTGGCCAAGGGCCTGGTGGAGCGTCGGGTCACACGGGTTCTCTCCAGTGGAACGGTGGCCGATCAGCGATTTTTAAAATCCAATGAAAACAATTACCTGGCATCGGTCTGGTTTACCTCAAAACACAATCGCTGGGGCCTGGCGTTTTGTGATGTAACCACGGGCGAATTCTATGCCTCGGATCTTTCCACGGAGCAGCTTGCTAGTGAATTGGATCGTATCCGTCCACGAGAAGTGTTGGTGTTAGGGAAACGCCAAAAAGGGGTGGTGGTGGATGAATGGGTTCCTGATGTCCCTGCATCCCTGCATGAACAGTATCAATGTACGGCAGTTCGTCCAGAAGCTTTTGATCCCAGGCGCTCTGAAGAGCGGATTTTGCGATGGTTTTCGGTTCAGGATCTGGAAAGCTTTGGGCTGACCCAAGTGCCAACAGCCATTCAGGCGGTTGGGGTTATTTTAGGTTATCTGGAAGAAACTTACTTGGAAGAATCTCGCCCCAGCTTTGAGCGGGTTCAAGTGTATCGCTTGTCGGAGCGGTTGGAGATGAATGCATCCACCCGCCGTCATTTGGAACTGACCCAAACGGTGAAAGATGGACGTATGGAAGGCTCACTTTTATGGGTTTTGGATAAAACCTGTACCAGCATGGGGGCTCGTTTGCTTCGGCAATGGCTCCAATCGCCATCTATTGATCTGGCCGAAATCGAGAGTCGTTTGACCTCGGTAGAAGCCCTCGTGAATCGGTCTGAAATTAGGGAAGAATTGCGCCAGTTGCTGCCTGACATCTATGATCTGGAACGCCTTAGCATGAAAATTCAAAATCTTAGCGCCCAGCCACGGGATTTGATTGCGCTGAAACGCTCTTGCCAAAAGTTGCCCCAGATTGCACGCATTTTACAAGGCCAGGAGGCTTTTTATCTTAGTCGGGCCCAAAGCCTGCCGCCAGAGATTGAGGCTTTTGCCAATTGCATTGAAGAAGCCTTGTTGGAAACGCCAGCCATCACCTTAAAAGAAGGCAATCTGTTTCAGGCAAACTATAACCCTCAACTGGCGCATCTGCGAGAGTTGATTGAAACCCAGCAAAGTTGGTTAGAAGCCTATGAACGGACGGAACGAGAAAGAACAGGCATTAAGACGTTAAAACTGGGAATGAACAGCGCCTTTGGGTATTACATTGAGATAAGCAAGGCCCTTTCTAAGCAGGCGCCTGCTGAGTATCAACGAAAACAAACCCTTACTAATGCCGAACGGTATATTACGCCAGAGCTCAAAGCCCATGAAGATGAAGTGTTTGAGGCACAGAATCAAATTTCAGATCTGGAATATCAGCTTTTTATTGAACTTCGGGAACAGCTTATTGCTTACGGCCCCATTTTAAAAGATGTTGCCCATCGCATTGCGGTCTTGGATGTTTTGCAATCCTTGGCCACAGTGGCAGTTGAACAGCGTTACACCCGTCCACAAGTGGATAACTCTTTGGAGCTAACCCTTCATGAAGCCCGTCACCCTGTGGTTGAAAAGATGCTTCCTCTGGGAGCCTTTGTCGGAAACGATTGTACCCTTTCTGCAGCGCCTCGGGATTATCGTACGCCGCAATTGATGATTATCACGGGTCCCAATATGGCGGGTAAATCAACCTATATGCGACAAGTGGCACTCGTTGTTGTGATGGCGCAAATGGGAAGTTTTGTCCCTGCCTCTTATGCTCGTATTGGCTTGGTGGATCAACTTTACACCCGAATTGGTGCCGTGGATGATTTGGCAATGGGGCAATCCACCTTTATGGTGGAGATGATTGAAACTGCTCAAATTTTAAATTGTGCCACCACCAAAAGCCTTGTGCTTCTGGATGAAGTGGGGCGGGGTACCAGTACCTATGATGGGGTTTCTATTGCCTGGAGCGTGGCCGAGTATCTGGTGAATCACAACAGTTGCCGCACCCTTTTTGCTACCCATTACCATGAACTCAATACCTTGGAGCAGGTGAGTCCAAAAATCCAAAATTATCGGGTGCTGGTGAGTGAGACTGAAGGCAATATCGAGTTTCTGCATACCGTTGCCCCTGGAGCAGCCCAAAAAAGCTATGGGATTCAGGTGGCTAAGATGGCAGGCTTACCCATGAACGTGATTCAAAAGGCTGAACGCTTGATGAATAAAATGCATGAAAAAGAATTTACCGTGATTGAAAAGAAACGGCAAACGTCGCTTTTAGAAGCTGCTAAAGAGGATCAACTGAGTCTGTTTACAACAACAGAAGTGGCATCCCCATAACCTGATGTCTGATTTCTCTGAAACCACCATTGCAGCCATTGCCACACCACGCGGAACGGGTGGGGTGGCAATCATTCGGCTGAGCGGCCCTAGGAGTTGGGATATTGCCCAGGGCCTTTCTCAGGGGAAAAAACAATGGACACCTGGCCGGGTGTGCTTGGATTGGATTATGGACCCCCTGGACCAGCAGGTTTTAGACGAAGTTTTATTTTTGCCTTTTCAGGCACCACACAGTTATACCGGAGAAGATTGTGTTGAAATTCACTGCCATGGGGGATTGTATCTCTCCAGGGCAATTTTAAACCTCTGCTTGATTCATGGGGCCGAGGCCGCTACAGCTGGTGAGTTTACCCGGAGGGCGCTACTTAGCGGCAGGCTTGATCTGGCCCAAGCCGAGTCGGTTTTGGATTTGATTCATGCCCAGGGGGAAGCTTTGGTGAAGCTTTCTGCGCACAATTTGCATTACCGAAGCCTAAGTACTTTGTTGCAGACTTATTTAGCCCAAATCGCTCGTATTCAAGCCGATTTAACCGCCAGCATTGATTTCCCCGAAGAGGTAGAAGAGCCGGAGCGGCTGCCTTTGACACAACAGTTAGAAGCGCTTTCACAAGACATCCACCAGCAATTAGACCTCAATCGCCGTAATCAGGTGTTTCGAGATGGGGTTGAAGTGGCCATTATTGGCTTGCCCAATGCTGGAAAATCCTCCATTTTCAATGCCCTCCTGGCATCAGAACGTTCTATTGTGACAGAAATTGCGGGCACCACCCGGGATATTATCCGGGAGACCCTTTCATTAAAAGGGATTCCTGTTACGTTGGTGGATACGGCAGGACTTCGAGAGACGGCTGATCGGGTTGAAATTTTAGGTGTTGAGCGGAGCTGGCAGGCCATTGAGTCTGCACAGGCTGTGGTGTATGTGTTAGATGGCTCCCAAGGGCTCACCTCAGCAGATCACCAACTTTTGAGTAAAATTCAGGCGGCCCATGGGGTGATTCTTCAAAACAAAGCGGATGCCCCACAATTTCAATCCAATCTGGGGTCAGAACCCCCGGCAACAAACTGGCCGGTGCTTCAGGTCTCGGCGCAATCTGGCCAAGGTATTGAACAATTGCAAGGCTGGTTGGAACAGACGGTTGAAAAACTTCCAGATCCCACGGAAATGAGTTTTTTATTGTCCCAACGTCAGCTTCATCACCTGAAATTGGTACAGCAAGAAGTGTCTGACGCAGCTCAGACCTTAAGTCAGCCTGAAATTCCCCTGGATTTGGCCACGGTGCCTTTAACCAATGCCTTGCTGGAACTTCAAGGACTTTTGGGTCAAGATACCACTGAGATGGTTTTAGATTCTGTTTTTTCGAGGTTTTGTGTTGGCAAATGAGATGGCCTCAGCTTCGACTTGAAGAAAAAGTGGCTCAGCTTTTTATGCTGGGGAGTGATAGCACTGACCTGACCCAGGAGATTGAGCCCTTTTATCGTTACGGTTTGGGGGGCTTACTGCTCTTTCGCCATCATTTACAGCCCTTTGAAACCGCCATGGACCTGAGAGATTTTTTAAGTGACCAGACCCACCGGTTTCAAGGTGGCCCACCACCCTTTGTTGGGATTGATCAGGAAGGGGGACAAGTTGAGCGCTTACCCCATTGGCTTTTTCCCACAGGGATTATGCCGGTGGTGTTTGGCTTAAAGCAGGATGTTCATTTTTGTGAGCAGGTCCATCGAGAAGTGGCCCGTCGGTTGCGCTGGCTTGGCTTTACCCTGAACTTTGCCCCGACAGTGGATCTCAACAAAGAGGTGATGAATCCCATTATTGGGGTGCGGGCCTTTGGAAGCCAAGCCAATGAAGTGCTGCCCTTTGCCCGGATTGTGATGAAAACCCATCTGGAGGCCGGGGTTTTGCCTGTGGCCAAGCATTTCCCTGGGCATGGCTCAGGTACTATTGATTCTCATTTGGCATTGCCCACCTTTGACCATTGGTCGGAAGAAGAGCTTGCACCTTATGAAGCCTTGATTCAAGACCAGCTTTCAGCGGTTTTAGCTGCCCATGGTCTATACCCGCAGTTGGCGAAGCTTCTTGGAGCTGATCCCAAGATCCCAGCCTCTCTTTCTCAGCCGATGTTAACCCAACTGCTTCGGAGCAAACTTAAATTTAAGGGTTTAATTTTTACGGATGATCTGATGATGGGAGCCGTTTGGGGTGATTCTGATCCGTTGGAAGTTGCCTTAATGGCTTTAGAGGCTGGGGCAGATATTTTAGTGTACCGTCGAGCCTTACCTGAAGCCCTCTATGCCTTTGAGGCTCTGGTAAGCCGGGTGCAACAAGGGAAGTTTTCTGAAGCACTGTTGGATGAAAAATTGGAACGGATCCTGAACACCAAAGCTTTTTTGGCGCAGGTGCCGGTGTATGATTATCCGGAAGTGACTGTTTCAAATGAAGCTTGTGCAGCTTTGGCCTTGCAATGGGCAGAAGCGGCTTTCATTGAGTTTCACCATCAGTTTATCAGCCCCCTACCTTTTAGTACCCAATCCCAATGGGCCTTAGTGGCGCCAGATCGAAACACCATGCGTCATTATCAACCGGATGCCATCAAAGGTCGGGATCTGTTAGGCTGGTGCCAGTATTATGGCGTTTCCCCCAAGGCACATCACTTGTATCCTGTTACGGGCGATACGCCTTTTATCGAAGAAGCTTGGCCACAGGTACCCTTAGACACCTTGGTGTTTGTGGCGTTTAACAGTCACCTGCATCCCGAACAAGTGGCCTATTACGAAAAGCTAAAGTCTCAGCACCCGCAGGCTAAAATGATTTTGGCCTCTTGTGGTATGCCCACCGACCGAGATGTATTGTCGCGTCCTTGGATTCATGTCCAGCTTCCTAGTTTTCGGCCTGCGGCGATGCAAGCATTTGTTCAATGGTTGATAACTTCGCCAAAATCAACTGCCTCAGCTTAGCCGGTGCTGCCGCCAAGTCTTGTTGGCTAACCGGATCGTTGGGCGATGACAAGGCCCAAACCGTTATATTGGGCGGCAAGCTTTGGGAAGCAGTATTTTGTCCACAAAGGATAATCAAGGGTTTTTGAGATTGCCTAGCTTGTTGAATCAAATAGCCTGTTCCCTTCCCCATTAAAGAGGTTTCATCAAATCGCCCTTCGCCTGTGATGATTAAATCTGCATCTGCCCAGTGTGAGTCGAGCTGAAGCTGCTGTGCAACCCATTCGATGCCAGGTAGCATCATCACTTTTGGACATCCCATTAAAACACCAAAACTTAAACCGCCTGCCGCCCCAGTGCCGGGCTGATTAAAAAAGTGTTGCTCTGGATCAGCAAGCTTGCCCACCCGCTGAAAGGCCTGGGTGAGCATCTCAACTTCTAAAGGGGAAGCGCCTTTTTGTGGTCCAAACACTTTGGGAGCATCTGCAAAGGGTGTTTCCACATCTACCAGAAGGGTTACGGCAGGGAAGTCTTTTGCCATCTCATACGGCACAACCCGCTGAATATGGGGTAAATTGCCACCCCCCAAAGGCGCTGGGAGGAGGCCACCTGAGGCATCATAAAATTGCCATCCCATGGCTTGTAAGAAACCAAAGCCCCCATCAATAGAGGCACTCCCTCCCACAGATAGAATAATTTCCACAGCTTCCGGGTGACGTTGGACCAACTGTTGAAACGCTTCTCCAACACCGTAAGCGGTTGCCGTTAAGGGCGCTCGCTTTGACTGGGGTAAACGACGCATTCCATGAATTTCAGCGGCTTCAATTAAAAGCTGTCGGTTTTTTGCTGACCACAAATACTGGGCTGATACCTGCTGAGAGGGTATAGGGCCTAAAACAGAAATGCTCTTCTCCTGATAGCCTTCTGAATTTGACGCAGACATTGCTTCAAGCCAACCATCACCCCCATCGGAGAGGGGGAGACACTGGATATCCCAGTGTGGGAAATGAGATTTTAACACACTGGCCACAATGTTATTGACCTGGCCAGGCGTCATACTCTCTTTCCACGCGGTGGAGCAGATCAGAAGCTTTGGGTGCAGGTTTTGGTCCCTCCGTTGTTTGGTGGATATTTTTAAAATCCATTATGCGATTTAGAAGACCTTGAGTACAATAGATGTATGAGACGCAGATTGTTTATCCTAGCTTCTAGTTTAACAGTGTCCTTGATGGTGGGGGGCTTGGTTTGGGCAGCCCAACTGAATGGGATTCAGATAAAGCCTGTGGGCAATAAAGTGGAAGTGCTTCTGGATATGCCTGCAGGTCAGCCTTATGAAGTTAAAACTCTTCCTGATAACAGCTATAACATTACATTGCCAAATGCTACCTTGCCAAGGGCGTTTCAAGTTGATGGGATTCCACCATTAAAAAGTCCTGAAACGGGGGCAACGGCCATTATTCAGCAAACAAGCCAAGGGCTTCAGATTCAAATCAAAGGGGGAAAACACCCTAATTCACCTTACGAGGTTCGATTTACCTCACAGGTGCCTCAATCAAATCTGCCGGTTCCGCTCTCTCCAATGGCCTTATTAAAGCCGCCCAAAGCAGAGGTTGATTCGCTATTTTCAAAATTAAAACACCAGCTTCCGGCAAAGTCTCATGTGGAAGCTAAGGCCAAAACATCCCAGAAAATAGCTGCTAAGCCAAAACCAAAACGAATTGCCACTGCCCTTGTTGTGCATCATGCGACTGCCAAACGGCCGGTTCCACGGAAAGTAGCTGTAAAGCCTCACCCTTATGTGGTCCCCAAGGTAGCTTCAACCTCCAAATTGGCAACGGTTCAACCAGCGCCCACAACTGTAACAACCCCGCCGCAGTCAGCTTTATCGCAAAAACAACCCATTATTGTTGAGGAAAAATCCTCTGAGGGGAAAGACCAAAAGTCTCAAATTGCAACGACAAAAACGTCTGAAGGCTATAACTACCTGGAGCAAGCTGGAAACCAAAATCAACAAACGGCGTCACCGGAAAAAGCCCAACCTGAAACGGTTCAGCCCAAAGCGTCTCCAGCCAGGGAAATGCAGCAGGCCAACCCCTTAACAGAACCGGCCCCCTCCCATCACCGCACCTTAACGGATTCCATCATTCAATGGATCTTTGTGTCCATTGGTTTGCTGGGCGCTTTAATTCTGATAACGGTTGTTTTAGCCATTCGGGTCAAACGGAAAATGGCCCAAAGGGTAGCGGTTGCTGAGCCTGAAGAAGCCCAACCCACAGAATATTTTGAAGAACCTGTGGTCCAAACGCCTGAGCCGGAAACCTTTGTGGAATATTTAACCGCTGAAAGAGTAAAACCTGCTCCAGAAACGCAGGCCCCAGAAAAAATTCTTTCACCCCAACCGAAACCAGCTTTAGAAGTGGCACAAAAGCCACCACGGGTATCTCCTCAACGAGAAATTCCCAAAATGGCCTATCCCTCCAATGAATTGCTGGCAAAACCAGCTGATTCTATTGCGACTGCTGTTAAACGAGGCCTTGCTGTTCGAGTAAATCCGTATATTTCAGCGCCATTCCCGTTATCACGCAAGGCACCTAACCTTCAAGGGGGTCCGAAGCCCAAAAAACGAAACAATGTTGTGGCACCCAACAATACGAATGACTTTAACCAATTTTTAAAACGTCCCAGTTAAAGCGTATTTCTGTAAAAGAAGTGTTCATTTTCTTGGTGACTGGGTACAATAACCCCATATGAATGCATTGCTCATTATCAACAAGCGGGCTGGTGCCCTTTCTAGCGAAACCCTTGAAAAAATTATTCAAGAAGAGCTGATGCATTATCCTGCCAGCCTTCGCACGCGGGTTCAATTGTTGGTGACCGATGATATTGAGGCGATGCGGCAGGAAATTGCGACTCAGCAAGAACAATTGGATCGCGTCATTGCAGCCGGTGGTGACGGAACGGTGATTGAAGTGATTACGGCCATTCTCCCCTATCCTCATCTTCAACTGGGGATTATTCCGGTTGGGACTGGCAACCGTTTGGCCAGCAATTTGGGAATTCCCACCCATTTAAAAGGCGCTTTGGAGACAGCTTTAAAGGGTGTACCCCATCGGATTGACGTGGGGCGGATTAATGATCGACATTTTGCCTTGATGGCAGGGGCAGGTTTGGATGCTGAGATTATGGCGGGTGTACATCCTTTTGAAAAACGGGCCATGGGGGTTTTGGCATATTTTTGGCAGGGGGTTAAGCGGGCTTTTCAAACCCCCTTTGCCATTGTTGAAATTCAGGCAGATGAGGAGTTCATCCGTTGCAGGGGGATTGGCGTGGTGGTGGCCAATGCCGGAAACCTGTTGGGACGGTATTTTACCCTCACCCCTGGTGCCAAGCCGGATGATGGGCTGTTTGATATTTGTATTCTGGGATCGCGTCATCGTTCAGACTACTGGACCAATGTTATTCAGATTTTGTCTCAGCAAAAGCGGAATCTGTCCCATACCCATGATGGGATCCGCCACCTTCGGGCCAAGCATATTGTGATTCGGAGTCGTCCCAAGCTTAAAGTTCAGGCGGATGGGGATGTGATTGGAACAACACCTGTTGAGATTGAAGCCTTGCCAGGGGCCATTGCGGTATTGGTGCCCAATTTAAAAGGGCAGCATCCCCTTGCAGAGTCACTTCATCATATTGGAGATCACATCTGGTTGGTGATTCGGGATCTGTTCCACATTTAGTAGAATCTTGCCTTCTATTCGAAATTTGATGTTTTTTTCAGTACAATAAAACCTATGAATATGACCTCTCCCACTATCGATCAGGTTTTTCTCCAACAAGCCGAATTTTTGTGCCGTCATGGGGAATTTTTGCCAGGCGGCGTTGAGACGTTGGCGCAAAAACTGCAACATGCTGCCCAGATCAAGGTTCCCTTAAAGGTAAAGCTTGGTTTGGATCCCACACGTCCAGATTTACACTTGGGGCACACGGTTGTGCTTCGGAAACTTCGCTCTTTTCAAGAGTTGGGGCACGAAGTGATTTTGATTATTGGGGATGCCACGGCAATGATTGGTGATCCGTCAGGTCGAAGTGAAACCCGGCCAGCCTTAACCAATGAAGATGTGGTTAAAAATGCAGAGACATACTTAGCGCAAGCAGACAAAGTGATTAATGTTTCCAAGGCCAAAGTGGTTCGCAATAGCGAGTGGCTGTTTAAGCTGGATTTGCAAGATATATTGAAGCTGATGAGTAAAATGACCGTGGCACAGATGCTAGTACGGGATGATTTTGCAAAGCGTTACG
>JANWIO010000042.1 GCA_025449835.1 Vampirovibrionales bacterium | reverse complement strand
CCATGCTTGGAGCAGGATATATCTTATAAAGTTTTATACCGAATTCTTAAATTTTTTAAATTTTGTGCCGAAAACAGGTTTATCAATCAAGAAACTGTGAAATAAAAGAAGTAAAGAGAAGAGAGAGTTAGTCTATTGCTGATCAAGTTACGTATTGATGAAGTCCTGGGCCAGGAGCCTTTAGCCTATGACCTGTTTGACCGTCGTGGTCAAATTCTTTACAAGGCTGGCGAGATGGTAGATACAAAGCAATTACGAAAGTATGTTGCAGAGGGGCTTTTTCGCGTCCATGAAAAACTGCCATTGGAATGGGTGATTCAAGAGGAGCATTTTAGCGTGGAATTATTGCCGGTGTTGCCCGAAGTCCTTTTTGAAGAAGATGACTTAACCCATGAATTGTCTTTACCGTATTTATTAAATCGAGAAGAAGCACTGCCTTACCTCAATGCCATGTTTTTCTTTTGGAAAAAACTGGAACGTGGTGATGAAATTGATATTGCACTTTTAGACGTGATGCAGCATGAGCTGATTTCTGAAGTCATCGTTAAAATGGATCAACTTCAATATCTCAATCAACTACGGATTCGAGATGGTGTTACGTTTTCGCACACCTTGGATGTGACTTCTCTGAGTATTGCGTTAGGTGCAAAACTGGGGTTGTCGAGGCCAGATTTAGAAATACTTGCTTTAGGAGGATTGCTCCATGATTTGGGAAAATTGTTTATTCCCAAACCCATTATGTTTAAGCCTACACGGCTAACGGATAAAGAATTTGAAGTGATGCAAAGCCATCCGGAGATTGGATATCGCATTATTCGAGAACAATTAAAATTACCAGATGAAGTTGCCCGTCCTGCATTAGAGCATCAAGAGCTTTATGCTGGCGGAGGCTATCCGCAAAATCTTCGGAAAGATGAAATTCATTACTTCTCTCAAATTGTTAAAATTGCAGATGTGTATGATGCCTTAACCTCTCGCAGGCCCTATAAAGAATCGATTTGTTCCAGCAAGGCCATTAAAATTATGCTTTTAGAAGGAGGGCAAAGCTTTAACCCCCATATTCTAAAAACATTTTTAGAATTGGCCAACTACAACGGGGATGTTCCTGAAGACTTGGGTTAATTGGGCTGGTTTTAAGTTAAAAGCCCTTGGAAAAATCTTTCAATTGTACCGGGATGTCCTGGCTGGAGTCTGAGTATATATCGCTTGAGATAACGGCAGTATGGTAGCGTTGGTCTGGTAATGTTGCAATTTCTTTAATAAAGGCTTTTGCCGTATCAACGGGTACCGCAAAACCAATGCCAATATTGGTTCTTCTGCCATCTGGGTTGAAAATGGATTGATTAATCCCAATAATTTCACCATCAGTGTTGAGAAGGGGGCCACCAGAGTTCCCAGGATTAATGGATGCGTCTGTCTGGAGGCGGTTTCGTTCTGTATCGATCCGACTGATAATGCCTAGTGTAAGGGTACCATCGAAGCCATATGGATTTCCAATGGCCAGTACTTTTTGTCCTACCCGCACTTTTTGAGAATCACCTAGCTTGATAAAAGGTAAAGGTTTCTGGGCAGTGATTTTGATAATGGCTAAGTCTGATTTTGCACCAATACGAGCCAAAACTCTGCCCGTATAATTTTCACCAGTTGTGAGGGTAATTTTAGCTGTACGAGAGTCTCCCAAAATGTGGCTAGAGGTTAAAATAATGCCACTGGGATCAATAATGGAACCGGCACCACTTGAGGGGCCTTCATCTGTATCAACGGTTACCGTGACAACGGCAGGTGCATCTTTTGCATAAACATCAATATTGTTAATTTCATCGCTGTCTAAAGCCAAAGCTTTTGTGGGAATACTGATAAACAGCGCCAAGAGAATGAACACTGATAAAAGCCAAAAGCGCTTTATCCCCAAGTGATGTTTCATAAATTTTTTCCCTTCGATTGATTGGCCGGAGAATGAAATAAGCGTTTTCTAACTTATATGCTTAACACAAGCAGATTTAACTTTGAAGTGTCTGATTTGAAGTATTTCAATATGTAAAGTTTAAGCGGACTTTTTCTGGGGTGAACAGAATGGGGATCAACACCGGTTAAGCAGGTGGTTACTATTTTTTTGAGGATGAAAGTACATATGACCTTGTTAATCGTGCTTAAGTATATTGTGGTTAGCCTATCTCTCTGATGACAGGATGAATATCGATGTTTTACAGTAGTGACCTAATATCCCTCAACATTCATGTGTTATATGAGAAATATTGGTAGAGAAAGGGGTTTGGAGATGTACAGAACGGAATGGATCAAACGAAGCCTAAGCGTAGGTATCGTATTGACAATGTTTTCAATTTCATCACCGTTGGTGTTTGCCGAATTACCAACAGCCTCACCACTATCACCAGCCACTCCACAAATGGCAGATTCAAGTGCTCAGATGAATAGTCAACAAACCAATAATGCTGCTACCCAAGGGCAAAGTTATGTCATTCCACAAGGTACAAAAATATTGTACCGAACCACCACACCCTTGCCATCTAATCTTGGAGAAATTTACACTGGCCAAGTGGTGGATCCCATTGCAATTAATGGAGAGACGGTGATTCCTCAAGGGAGCGAAGTAAAAGGGACCATTGTGGCTGTTTATCCAAATACCATGCAGGTTCAATTTCATCAGGTGAGTACGCCGGATGGTGAAATTATTCCTATCCAAGGGACTTCCACGGTAGATCGCCTCTATGGACAGGTACAAACACAGCAAGTGGCACCGTCACAAGGAACATTATCAGGGATTGCGACTTATTATCCACAGGTTACTTTTGGTCCTCACCAATTATCTCCAGCGGGAAAAATTGTTGCCGGCACCGTCGGGGGTGCTCTGTTTGGAGGCGCAACAGGCGCCCTTGTTGGGTTGGTGATGCCTGCTGTTTATCGAGATAGTATAAACTTTGGTGAAGGAACAGGAGCTGCTCGTGGGCTTGCTTGGGGGGCTGCCATGGGGGCCGGGCTCGGTTTGGCTTCAGGTCTGATTGCTGCAGCAGCAACTCGAAAAAAATCGTGTGTCACGACCACGGTTCCCTTGGCTTGTGCTGCACCTCCCTTGGCTTGTGCTGCGCCTGCCCCAGCTTGTTCTGCGCCTGCTCCAGCTTGCGCTGTGGCCCCATTAACGAATATTGGGACAACCTATGTTAATCAAACACCTGTTGCTTATCCACTGACAGGCCAGGTCGTTCAGACGGGGCCAATCAAGATGTATGAGTATACGATGACGTTAAATACACCTGTGACGGTGACACATTAATCGGATGGGTCTTGATGAAAGCTCCTTGCGACACCAAGGGGCTTTCATTTTGCCTAAAGAACAGGAGCTTCCACAATGAAAAGAACGCAATACTGGGTTTTAGGTATAACCGTTGTATTTTTGGGTCAGACTGTTGGGCTCTTTTCATCATCTGACGTATGGGCCAGCGGGTTAACCAATATTGTCTCTGGGGAAACCTTACCCAATAGTATGATGGAAAACACAACATCGGGTGAGCAACCTCCCACGCAAACGTCTCAATCCGCAAACCAAGGATCGGTTTCTCCTCAAAATGCAGATGGCCATCAACCGCTAACGCCACCGTCTGAGCAGGAGTGGAGAGACTCCTCCTTAAGACTGGTTGTGCCAGAGGGAACGGTGTGACCCATTTCATTGGATCAAGCATTAAACTCGAAGCGGAATAAAAAAGGCGATAGCGTTCGGGCAACCGTCACCCAATCTTTGTATCTGGGGCCTTATCTCGCCATTCCCAAGGGGACAAAAATTACCGGCCAAATAACGCAAATTAATGCCAAAACAGATAAGCTTGGGCGTCATCCTTATATTGTGGTTGATTTTGAACAATTAAAGCGAGCCAGTGACACCAAGAGTGAACCCTTCTCCGGGAAATTAATTGCTTATAAAGTTGGGCTGAATGGCAGTGAATCGTTGGGCAAATTGCCTCAAAAAGGAGATGGTCTTGGCTTTAGCCTTCGTGGAATCATTGGTGGGGCGGTTTCTGGAGCATTTATCAATCCGATTTTTGGTCCTATAATTGGGGCAGGCGCTAGCATTGCTCAATCTGTATTAACCCACGAAGTGGCTCGGGGGGGCGAGGTGAATTTAGAGGCACATCAAGACGTTGCCATTGCCGTTGAACATGGATTTCCGGTTGCTGTTCAAGAGCCAGTTCCCACAAAACCAAAGGAAACGGTCATGACTTCAATCAACGCAAATATAATGAAAAGCGGATCTGACGAAAGGGAGGCTGCCTTTCAGAAAGAATTTGCGCCCTTGCTTCAAAATAACAATAATGCCCTTCCAGACAAGCTGAAATAAGTTATTTTAAGCTTTAGGTGTCTCTACAAATTCACTTTTACCGTTTCGCAGGTGATCATTTTGGGCTTTAAAGGCATCATAGCTAACCTGTTGAGACAATATGCTTTTTCCATGTTTCATTAAGCGTAAATACACGTATTCTTCAGCATCTCGGCATGGAATTTTATTGTTATCGTGGCGATATTCGATGAGTTTTCCTGTTTTCAGGTTCTTCAATACTTTATCGTGATTTGGATGGATAAACATGGGGATTGAAAAACGGCTGGCTTTAATTTGTTGGGCATCCCCAACCACTTTATGGGGGGTGGAAGGAATTGCCTTTTTCATTCCCTCTGTAATCAGCGCCAGCATGTCTGCTGCGTTTACAATAATGGCTCCTTCTTGGGCAAAAACAGAAAGCCATGAGCCATCCCGTTTGCGAATTTGAAGCCCACCTTGGGTTGATTGTGGCAAGAGGGTAATCAAGTTCATATCATTATGAACGCCAGCACGTACCACGGCTTCATCGGGATTTTCGTTTTCAAGATCTTGAGCCGTGACAGGCGGGTAATGAATAGAACGCATTAAGTGTGTCCCATTGGGAACCCCATGGTCATCTACAACCAATGACTTCAGGTAGCCTTTATCATTGAGATACATGTCAATGGCTTCTAAAAGCTGAATGCCCACTTTTTCCATTTCATGATACAGCTTCAGGCTGGCGGGTTTGAGTTCAGGAATTTCATTTGGGAAGACGTTACTGGCTCGCCCGGTATGCCATGATTCCTTTAAGTCAGGGCGTGTTTTCTTCCCGTCAACGGTACTCCCTTTGAGTTCTCCCTTTAAGGGCGAATATCCACGTTGGCTCCCAATTTCAGGTCGATGATATTGTTTCTTGGTATCCATCTCCAGATTGAAAACGCGTCCCAATTGTTTATAGTTCTCATTAAAAAGTTCTACCGGTACGCCATGGCCTTTCAGGGCGACAAAGCCATATTTTCGAAGGCCATCTCCAAGGGCTTTGGCAAATGATTTCTTGGCCTTTGTGTTGCCATGGATGAATTGGGACAAGTCAACGGTTGGAATATTCTCTTTTTGGAGAAAGCTACTGGCAAAACGAACCTGTTGGGCTGAAAGAAGCCTGTCTGAAAAATGCCCTCGTTGTGCTGGAGAATAAATACCTTGATTTTGAGTGGTGTGAGATGAAAACGTTGGAATTTGGGCGGTTTTTTTTTGAATGGCTGAGAAGGTTGTTTGATATGGTGTGGACAAACCTGAAATTTGCATATGATCCCCCTTCTTTTCTATACTGCTGACCTGTTTGCTTTTATATAACGAAAATAGTGGGGGCTGCAAGAATTTCAAATCATTGTGATTTTAGGGAATCCCAGAAATCGGGGAAATAGGCTGAAAACCCCAAAATGTAATTTTATTTTTACAAATTAGCATCATTTGGCTAAAAAAATTTTTTATATATATGTAAAGGTTATTAGGTAGGAATTTTAGAGGTTCATATTTTATGTTGGGAGGACATGAATGAAAGAAAATGTAACACCTAAAAAAGCATCCAAAAGTAAATTTATTAATGATAAGCATTTTAATGGCTATACACAGCCCAAAATGGTTGAAGTGGCCCAAGAGATTTTAAGTCATGAAAACATCTCAGAAGAAGCGTTTCTGGGAGCCCAAGGCGTCTTATTATTAAACGGTATTTTGTAATGAAATAAAAGAAAGCTTGCTTCTCTTTTCTCTCTGTTATGTAGTGTGTGTATGATGTGTTGAAAAGATGGTTTCCTTAATAAGGAACCATCTTTTCTGATTTAAAAGACTATTCTTTTTGCCGTGTACTATAGAGATCTTCAGGCTTAAGTGCTGTTCGATGTCCTGTCATACCGGCTGGTCTGCCTCCTAAAGTACTGCCGATTTCGTTTTCACCAGCACTGTCTGTCACGCTTTCTCCGGCTTCACCCTCTGGGAGATCTCCGGTGGTGGTTCCCAAAATGGCGTCAGGTGTGCCAAAGGGGGTAGCGTGTATCAAACCATAAGGTGGAACGGTTTTATCAGGTGGTTGTGGCTCTTTACCCCAATGGCCTCCTTCCAAAATACCGGGTTGACCAGCCAACGTGCCACCTTCTAAGCTGCCAGGGACAGCACTCAAATTTTCTTCTGCCCATTCGGGTGAGCCTTTTTGAGGGTGTTTTCGAATGGTTTTTTTGTTGTTTTTCTGCCCAGGTTCTGTTGATTTTTGTGCCATGGTGAGATTTTCCTTATGGTTACGGCTTCTGCATGTATTTGTTTTTGGTGTTTTGGGCCATTACTTTTTTAGACATCCCAGTCTCTTTTTTAGGGTTGGGGCCAGTGACATCTCCGCCTTCAGCAATCAAAATATCTTCTGCTTTTTTTTGGGTGCCACTACCAGCACCGCCGCCGTAGATGTCGCCACCGGTAGGTCCTCCATAAGATCCCCCTCCCACAAATCCTTCAGTTAAATCACTGCTCATTCCGCTATCGGTCATTTCGCCTGTTAGTGGTCCGCCCGTTGCCCCGCTGCCGCCTTGTTCGTCATCACTTACAACCCCTGCCATGGCTTCGTCCATGGTTAAGGCTGTATCCACGGGAACGCCACCCGCATTGAAACCACTGGGAAGATTGCCTACCGGCACATCATGGGCCATAAAATGGGTCAGATGGATCTGGCTTTCATAGTCCCGAGAGGTCCTGACGGACTCAATTTCGTGCCTAATTTCGGATTTTTTAGGACGGATTTTGTGTTTTTTTGATGTTTGCATGCCGGTTTTTTCAGCATCTTCTGTGCCAGATGTTTTTCTCGTGGCTCTCGGTGATTTTCCTTTCGATTTCCCAACCATTATTCCAATCCCTTCCTCAAATTGTTCCCCAGCAAATCATTCAATGACCTTGTCCAAACCTATTGTGAGGCGTTTCTTAGTCGAAAACCGCTCTCCGAGGGGGGGGATTTTCACAATTCACAATGCGTCACATGGCCCGTGGTG
>JANWIO010000041.1 GCA_025449835.1 Vampirovibrionales bacterium | reverse complement strand
GACATCAAGTTTTCACGTCCCATTCGCTGGCTTGTCTCTTTGCTAAATTATAAGCATTTGCCTCTTCAAATTGGCTTGATCCGCTCAGGTACTAAAACCTGTGGACACCGCTTTTTTTCAAAGTCTTCCCAAATTGAAGTTTCTCAAATTGCTCAATACGAAGCACTTTTGTCCCAAGAGGGCTCCGTCATGGTCGATCATGAGAAGCGAAAAGCCTTTATTATTCAGGGGTTACAACAAAAAGCCAAAGCCCTTGGTGGGGTAGTTCCGCAGAATGATGCATTGTTAGATACCGTAACGATGCTGGTGGAAGCTCCTACTCTGATTGCAGGCAAGTTTGATGCCGCTTTTCTCTCCCTGCCCAAAGAAGTGATTACGACGGTTATGGCCTCTCACCAGAAGTACTTCCCTGTTGAGGATAACCAAGGCAAGTTAATGCCCTATTTCATTACGATTTCAAATAATCCACAAGCTGCTGCTGAAACCACCATTCAGCATGGCAATGAAAAAGTACTTCATGCTCGTCTCGAAGATGCGAATTTCTTCTTTCAAGAAGATTGCAAACACCCGCTTTCTTACTCCGTGGAGCGGCTCAAGGGGGTTACTTTCCAAAAAGGGCTTGGATCACTGTTTGATAAAACCAATCGATTAAAGGCATTGACCGGTGAACTGGGCAAGTTGCTTACCATGAAAGCCGAATATCTCACTGATGCCGTTCGGGCAGCAGAGCTTTGTAAGGCAGATTTGGCGACTAACATGGTGCGAGAGCTTACAGAGCTTCAGGGAATTGTTGGAAAGCATTATGCTGAACTCAGTGGAGAAAAACCCTCTGTTGCATTGGCCATTTCAGAACACTACCAGCCGCGTTTTATGGGAGATGATGTTGCGCATTCTCAGGCCGGTATTTTACTTTCTCTGGCGGATAAGCTCGATACGATGGTTGCTGTTTTTTCGCAGAAAAACGCTCGCTACCCCACTGGTTCAAAAGATCCCATGGGGTTACGCCGCATGGCACTGGGAATCATCCAAACCGTTTTAGAAAACACTTTACCGCTGAATCTGGATGAGGCGATTTGCACAGCCTACAAAAACCTGGGAAGCCTTGCGGTTGAATCTGAGAAAGAAACGTTACAACGGGTTACGCAGTTTTTATTGCAGCGGTTAAAAGGCTTTTTACTGGATCAAAATTACTCCTACGATACAATCGATGCGATTTTGGAGTGCGATATTTCACCGTTGGCCAATTTAAATAATACGTTAAAACGCTTAAGTGCCATCAAAGGCTTACAAAACAACCCTCAAGCCCTAAAACAAATTTATGAACCGGCCAACCGAATTGCCCGTATTTTAGGCAAAGCCTATAATGCGGAAGTAACCTCTTCGAAAATTAATCCACAGTTTTTTGAAGATCCTTCTGAAAAAGAACTTTTTGAGGCTGTGAGCAAAAACACACTCTCAGAATCAATCCTAGATCAATATTTGGAAACTTTTTCTCAATGGGCACCCCTTATCGAAGTCTTTTTCAATAACGTCTTGGTTAATGTTGAGAATCCACAGGTTAAAGAAAACCGTTATCAGTTATTAAGCCTTTTAAATAAGCAATATCGGTATTATGCAGATTTTACAAAGTTAGTGGTATAGAAGATGACAGATCAGCCTCCTGGCGAACAACCGTATTACCCAGAGTCTCCCATTGATTTTTATTTAGGTGATTCCGATGAAAAGCCGATTTATACCCTTGGCTTTTTCCTGAAATGGGGTGTTATCTTCTTTCTTCTGATCATCTCAGTTATTTTGGGGATGGTAATTACAAAAGCGGTAAGTCAACTTCCTAATATCAAGGTTTTAGAAACATATCGCCCAATCCAGAGTACACAACTCTTTGATAGAAGCGGTAATTTGATTGCCAATATCCATGGAGACGAAGATCGCGTGGTTGTTCCCCTCAGAGATATTTCGCCCAACCTTCAGGATGCGGTGATGGCGACTGAAGATAACCGGTTTTATGAGCATAATGGGGTGGATGTGAGAGGAACCTTTCGGGCTTTTATTGCAGATATGAGTGCAGACGAAAGTGTTCAAGGGGGAAGTACTTTAACTCAACAGCTTGTTAAAAACCTGTTTCTGACTCCTGAGAAATCATATACCCGGAAAATTGCAGAAGCCGTTCTGGCCTTGCGTGTTGAAAAACATTACAGTAAGGATAAAATTCTGGAGATGTACCTCAATCAGGTTTACTTCGGAAACCAAAGCTATGGGATTGAAAAAGCAGCCCGTCGGTATTTCAAAGAATCTGCAAAACAACTTACCATTGCTCAATCTGCATTAATTGCAGGGCTTTTAAAAGCCCCAGAAGGTCTTTCACCATATAACTATCCAGAAGCTGCCCGTAAAAGGCAATTGGAAGTTTTGGATAAAATGGTCCATTATGGCTATATTACCGATAAGCAGCGTGATCATGCTGCTCATGAACAAATTGTCCTCAATAGCCGGATCGCAAGACCCTCGAAACATCCTTATTTTGTCTCCTATGTCATACAAGAACTTGAAAAACGCTACGGTGAAGATATTGTTCGACGTGGTGGTCTAAGAGTCTATACAACACTTGATGAAAAGGCGCAAGACTCGGCAGAAAAAGCCATTTATGATGGTGTTACGTCACTCAAGCCATTTGGTGTTAAACAGGGTGCTTTGGTTTCTATCGATGTTCAAACAGGAAATATCCTGGCATTGGTTGGGGGCATTGATTTTGAAAAGAACCAGTTTAACGCAGCGACCATGGCAAGACGAGCCATTGGCTCAACCTTTAAACCCTTTGTTTACCTTACCGCCTTTCGCCTTGGGCTAATTACTACCATGACACCTATTTCCGATAGACCGGTTCGTTATGGAAATTGGTCGCCCCACAACTGGGACGGGAAATTTTTAGGACCAATGACGGTAAGAACTGCGTTGATGCTTTCTCGAAATACACCAACGGTTCAAGTTGGGATGAAAGAAGGTATCGATGAAGTGATTAAAACCTGTCGGCTTGCCGGTTTGACATCTCCCATTACTCCTGACTCCTCCAGCTTTTTAGGTTCTTCAGGCGTATCCCCCTTAGAGCTGGTAACGGCCTATACCACTTTTGCAAGAGGGGGGATTTATCTTCAACCTACTGCAATTCGGCGGGTTGAGGATAGTCGAGGAAACATTATTAAAATTGATACCCCAACCCCTAGGCGTGTCTTTAAGCAGGATTATGTGGCGGAGTTATTGGACATTTTGAGGGATGTTGTTCTTAAAGGGACCGGTCGAAATGCCATTATTCCAGGTCGGCAAATTTGTGGAAAAACGGGAACAACAGATCAATTAAGGGATATCTGGTTTATGGGAATTACCCCTGATATGGTAACGGGGATTTGGATGGGAGATCCTGCCAATAAGCCGATGCATGGGGTTTATGGTTCTAATGCTGCTGCTGTGTGGCATCAATATGCCATCCAATTTTACAAAGATCATAATGTTCCCCCGCAGAGATTCTTTATTGCTTCTGACGACTTTGCGGCAACTCATGGGTTAATTCACCTGATTGATCCGCAAGGGGTTGCTGAAGCCAAAAAGAAATTGGGCGCAGAGGGTAAGCTTGCCAATAGTGATGCCAACGAATTTACGGCTTCTAAATCGGATTCACATGATCAAAAATCAGATAAGAGCCATTCTCACAAGGATACGGAGGCCGCAAAGTCTGCAAGTGGTTCTTCCACTCGTCCTGAAACGGCGACGAGCTCTCATAAAGATTCAAATGCACTTCCTCCCAATCCAGCCATAATAGAGACACCTTCGCAAAGACAAGCCAAATTTCGGAATTGGGAAAAAACCTTACAAAAAGTTCAGGAACATTTAAATGAATAATTGCTATTTTATGGCATGATACGTTAGGCTAGTTTTAAGGAACAAAGAAAAGAGTCACTGGGATCATGAAATACCATTTTATTGACGAAGAGTTTGCCTATACCGGGGAAGAGTTATCCAACCACTGGATTTATAAAAACTTTGGTATCCTGGGTGATTCTATTGTTGCTTTTGTAGGGCCTTGTGATATCGATAAAAAGCGAATGGTGGATTTAGAAGACGTTCTCAACGATGATCAGATTTACTCCACACGAATGCTCAACTTTATTATTGAAATCTTTGATATGAATTTACGGGAAGGTGTGATTTTACAACGCCTGTTTTCGGCCATTATTCAAGGTAAGCTGATGGATTTAATTGGCGATAATCCCAATATTAACTTGCGCCGTATTGGGGATGATCTGTTTGTAAACGAAACCAAAAAGCTTTCGGTCTCTATTTGTACCGTAAGTCCTACCTCAATTCTGATTCATGCGGGATTAAATATTGAATCTGAAGGGACCCCTGTTGAATCTGCAGGGTTAAGTTCTCACTTTGGTATTCAGCAAATTAAGCCTTTAGCCATTTCATGTATGAAAACCTTGGCTGAGGAGTGGGAAGACATTAAATTGTGTTGTTGTAAGGTAAAAGCAGTGGTGTAAACGGCCATGAGTAAACGGAAGCTTTTTTTACTCTTTCTTTCGGCAATGTCCTTTTCAATTATTATTATGGTTATTATCTATGGGGTATTTATTAAAGATATTAACTTCAGTCTCAATGTGAAAGATCCGGACTCTGCCCCCTCTCCCGTTGATATCTTGAATTCTGGCGATAATAATAGCATAAGCGTTCCCAATACTAGTGATAATGAAATGAAGACGCCAGCTAAAATTACGACACCGGATCAAATCTCACAACAAGCTGCAGGAAATACCACTCAAGATAAACCTTCTACGGACAATACTGTCACAACAGAAGAGAAAAATAGTGATACTACCTCTGAGGCGTCAACACCCCATGTTGCTCCTAAAGATGTACCGCCATCCCCACCAACACCCGATGAGCAAGTTTCCAGCCAACCCCCTGAGGTGAGCCCTGATAATATCTCGCCTACCAACACCCATGATAATGGAAATGCAGCTACTTCAACGCTTCATTATGTTTATCTTGGCGGATTCCCCAGCAAAGAAGCTGCAGAGCAAGCTATTATTCAACTTGAAGATAAAAACCTTGCTGCTCAGCCCTACATTCGGCAACACAAAGGCAAAATTGTTCTTCAGTTTGGGGTATTTAGCGACAAAGAAAATGCAGATGTCCTGACGCAAAAACTTCGCTCGCAGAATGTGAATGTCAAAGAAGATTAAGCTTTCTGCCCCTGAATTACAGCCCAGAAGCAATACCGCCAGAGAATATCCACATGGCTAAACCCGCTTTCAGAGAGCCAATGGGTTAAGTCAGAGAGGGTGGCATAATGATCCTGGGTATTGCGATGCGATCGCCATTGTAAAATATCTTCTTTCGAGGCCCCATTTTCTTGGGCATAGGCTTCGTAAAACTCAATATCGGCTTCGTAGAGCCGTGAAGAAGCACTCCGAACCTGATCGCCCAGAACAAAAAATCCTTGAGGTTGAAGCCACTGATAGATTTTTTTCAAGAGCTGCCGCTTTTCAGGATCTTGGATATGGTGCATGGCGATGCTGGAAATGACCAAATCAAATTGATTTTCAGAGAAACTGAGCGTTTCAAAGGCGGATTCAACCAATGAAAGGGTTGCAGTCGGAAGTTTTTGGACTGTTTTTTGAAGCATGTCTCTTGAAATATCCACAGCGGTGATTTTGCTGTCAGGCCATCGGTCATAAAGCAGTCTGGTGAGGTTTCCTGTACCACAGCCTAGCTCTAGAACATTTTTAGGCTGGAAGCTTGGGGGCAAATAGTACAGCATGGCCCAAAACATCTCTCGATAGCGGGGGACCGTCCGGGCAATTAAATCATCATAATCGCTGCTAATCTGATTAAAAAATTGAATAATCTCGGCAGACATTGCACTTTATCTCATCTTCATTTGCCATATTATTGTAGCGCAGTCTGATTTAGGAGCATCCCCCCAATTTCTAAACAAAGGTGAAAATGAGATGTGTTTCCCTTAGAGTTTTGATAGTTAAAGTAAAAGAAGGTGTTGGAGGCGTAAAATGCCCCTGCTTCAAGACCATTTTTGCCAGGTATTACTGGCCGACCATCGGCAAACAGAGTCTGCCCTGGCGTCTTTAAAAACGCTTCTGGAGGCAGAACAACTGGAAAAAGCTGATGAGACGTTTATATCCCTCAAGAACGAGCTTTATCGACATTTTTTCTGTGAAGAACACGCTCTTTTTCCAGTTTTAAGTCAGTATCGAACGATGGTTTTAATGGAAGTGGAGCATGATGACCTGCTTGAAACACAGCAGGCCTTTGAAGAAAGCCTTAAAACCAGCTTAGAGAGTGGAAAGGTTGTAAATAACCTGAATCCTCTATTCCTTAAATGGGAGGAACAATTGCGCTGCCATATTGATGAGGAGGAAAAGGGCATTTTCCCCTTGGCCCAAAGCGCATTAGAACCTGAAGAAAAAGCTTTGGTAGCCCGTAAATTGCATGAAACATCTTTGTTGGCTTCTCAAACTGCCGAGCCAACTAACTTACTGAAGCGCCCCTCGCCGACGTTTAAACGCCATCAAACAGATTTGTTTTGTTCACCCAACAAACCGATTCAGTATCAAAAGCTTTTTGAAGCGGATCATGCCAGCCTCCATCATGTTCAGCTTCAGGCTGGGCAATCCCTAAAATACCATTGGTCACCTGAGTCCCAATGTTTAATCGTGCTTTCTGGAGACGTTTTGTTTTTAACCCCTGAGCAAGAAATACCTCTGACCCCTGGAGAGCAAGTAACGTTGGAGCCCCGGTTTTGTTTTTCCATCAAAGCGCAGACCGATTCTCATTTACTGATTTCCAAGGTTTGGCCCCATCCTCATTTTATCAGGACGCCCTAAATTAAAATCAGCTCTCGATGCTATTTTTCAGAAGCAGGGTTACATTCCATGGCCGAAAAATAGTTTCGACACCCAATTTCTAGAATATCAGATGTCATTGTGGGTGAAACACCTAAGTAGGTTGAGATATTGATAACCTGATCCAAAATATCCCGAGGATGACAAGCCCGGAAGCCGCGTTTCCCACGATAATAGTTCTCAATTAAGTAAGTCACCATCTCTTCATTGTGAGAGATGCCATATTTTTCGCATTGAAACTGAAATAATGCTCGAAACTCTGACTCATCGGGGCTTGGTACTTCTATTTTATAAGGAATACGTCTTAAAAAGGCATCATCAACCAAGTCTTTTGGGTTTAGGTTGGTTGAAAAGATAATCAGCTCATCAAAAGGCACTTGAATTTTTTTGCCATTGGGGAGGACTAAAAAGTCGTAGCGTTTTTCTAAGGGAATAATCCAACGATTCAGCAACTCTTTGTGACTGACTCTTTGGCGCCCAAAGTCATCAATTAAAAAAGTGCCGCAGTTGGCCTTCATCTGGAGAGGGGCTTCGCAAACTTTCAATGTTATGTTGTACTTGATGTCCAGCGATTCCATGGTCAGCTCTCCCCCCACAACAATGGTTGGGCGTTTTATTTTAACCCAGCGCTGATCTTGTTTTTCATCCTGGGCTTCCACCAGTTCATGGTTCTGCGGGTCAAAAAGCTGGACAATTTCCCCTTCGATCCACAGGGTCTTGGGAAGATAAATCTCATTCACAAAGCAGTTTCGGATTCGTTCTGCAATGGTTGTTTTACCATTCCCAGGCTCTCCAAAGAGAAAAAGGCCTCTTCCAGAGTTGATAGCAGGTCCAATGGTATTCAAAATCGTATCGTTGACCAAAACATCGGCATAGGCTTTTCTTAAATTCTCAACTTTGGGGGATTCTCCCCGAATACTTTGCTCTTCAACACTGCGAAGATATTCTGGATAGATAACAGGTGCAGCCCCAGCATACCCAGAATATTCCTTTGCCAGCATGGCAGCGTGTTTACCCTGCTCAGAAAGATTGTAAACAAAGTCGCCAAAAGCCGCAGTCGTTCTATGGACAACCAACATCCTGTTTTTTAAATCCATGAGGATGGGGTGAACAATTTTAAAGGGGAGGCAAATCACTTCAGCCAAATCTCTGCCCGATAAAACCCCTTGGGCCAGAAGTATTTTGAGGAGTAAATCTTCAACCAGAACAATGGGTAAACCTGTATCTTCTAGTGTTTCGGGTAAAAGTGGATAGAATCCCTCGTGGGATTCAACAACAACGGCAGTTTCCTCTGGATAACTCAACATAAACCCATCACCTCGCATTTGACATTGAGCGTATCGACCGGATATTTTCAATCTTGAATCAAGATTTACATACCGGTAATTTACCGTACCACCGATTTAATTGCCCTCCTACCAACCTCATCGGTGCGGAAAAACAACTTTATAATTATCAATACATACTGTCTTTTCTGTCTTGAAATCGGTATGATCAAATAGGCGCTCCTCCAACCAGGAGCATTTGTTTGTGATCCGTGAGAGAGAAAGCGAATGGCAGTCCACTCGATTCGAGAACTGGAAAACCCCTTTGAACGTGTTCCGCCCCAAAGCCTTGAGGCAGAACAGGCTACACTGGGGTGTGTTTTGGTGGATTCTGATGCACTGCTTCAGATTGTGGAGTTGGTGAAACCCAAGGACTTTTATCGCAATGCACATAAAGTAATTTATGAGGCGATTCTGGAGCTTTTTGAGAAAAGCGAACCCGTTGATATTGTGACGGTCTCAGAATTACTCAAAAATAAAGCACTTTTAGAAGATGTGGGCGGGAGATCTTATGTTAACGACTTGGCCCTGGCGGTTGCCACGAGTGAGAATGTGGGGCATTATGCCCAGATTGTGCGGGATAAATCTTTATTACGCGGATTGATTCAAGCGGGAACCGACATTGTTTATACGGCTTATGAAGAAACTGAATCCGATCTTGCCATTGATAAGGCCGAGCAGATTATTTTTAACATTGCCCAGGAAGGCATGCCAGACGAGCTGGTCTCCATTAAGCATATCCTCCCGGATAGCTTTGAACAGATTGAAGAACGGTATAATCACAAAGGAACCCTTCTGGGAGCGGCCAGTGGTTTTTATGACCTGGATGCCATTACCTCTGGGTTTCAGAAATCAGACCTGATTATTGTGGCGGCTCGCCCTTCTATGGGGAAAACAGCCTTTTGTTTGAACATCGCAACCCATGTGGCGCTTCACGAAAAGAAACCCACGTTGATATTCAGCCTTGAAATGTCAAAGGAGCAACTGGTTCAACGGATGCTTTGTTCTGAAGCAGAGGTTGATGCGCAACGCATTCGTACTGGGGAGATTCAGCAAAATGATTTCACTAAAATTGCCCAGGCCATGGGGCGGCTTGGAGATGCGCCCCTTTACATTGATGACACCCCCGGTGTTTCTGTGATGGAGCTTCGAGCCAAAGCCCGAAAGCTCAAAATGGAGATGGGAGAGCTGGGACTTATCGTGATTGACTACTTACAGTTGATGGAGGCCCGTGATGGTAAGAGAGGGATGAATGACCGGGTTCAGGAAATTTCAGCGATTTCCAGGGGGCTCAAAGGGATTGCCCGTGAACTAAAAACCCCTGTTATTGCGCTTTCTCAGTTATCCAGGGCTGTTGAAAGTCGACAAGATAAACGGCCGATGTTGAGCGACCTTCGGGAGTCCGGCTCTATCGAGCAGGATGCAGACTTGGTGATGTTTCTCTTTAGAGATGAGTATTACACCAAGGAACTGTGCGAAAAACCGGGTGTTGCCTCTGTAATTGTTGCAAAACAACGGAATGGTCCTGTGGGTGAAATTGACTTATTATTCCGCAATAGTATTACCAAGTTTTTAAATCCAACCGGTTCAGCGCCCAATCCCATTTTCTAAAAGGGGTTTAAGAACACTATGTGTTGGATAGCTACAAATAAAAGCGGTTAAAGCGGTCTGTAATAAACTTGATCAGCGGGTGGACCAAGAGGCTCATCATTTTCAGCCAAACAAAACCCATTTCTTAAATAGAAGGGCGCAGATTGTGACATAGCTGAATTTACTTCAAGGCGCATCCGAGAATATTGACGTTTACGGCCTTCTTCAATACAGGTTTCAAGCAGTTTGGCACCGATGGCTTTACCGCGGAATCGTTGTAATAAGTAAATTTTGCGTAATTCACAGGTCTGTTCATCAACCCGTGCAATACCTGCACATCCCACCACACCCAGTTGCGGGGTATAGGCGACAAAAAAAGCATCAAACGGATTTTTGGATTGTAAGGCTTCGAGCTCTTGTTGGTCTTTTGCGGAAGGGAGAAAGCCCCATTCTTGAAGGACAGAAAGAACAACAAACTCAACAGAAGGGCCATCATCGGGCTGAAAGTGTCTTATTTTAACGTCCACATCTGCTGCAATGGCGATTGACATCCCTAAAATACCCTCATTGTTTGTTCCTTAAGGAACTAAAAATATCAATTTTGTATCCTTTTATGGAAAGTACTATTATATACCGCTTTATATTAAACGACAATAAAAGGTTGCTATTTGTTAAGTCACCGCTTAAAACGGGAAGGGGGGCTTGCCTTTACCGCCAAAAGGAGATTGTCCTTGTCCGCCGGGAAAAGACGGAAATTTTCCACCTTTGCCTTTTGGAATTCGCATCCCCAAGGGACCTTTTCCCTTTTTCATATCATCCGTCATTTGGGTCATTTGTTTCATCATCTTGCGCATCTGTTCAAAATCTTTTAAAAACTTGGTGATGTCTTCTTCGGGTAACCCGCAGCCTCTGGCAATACGTGCTTTTCGGCTACGATTAATCAGATCTGGCTTTTGGCGCTCTTGAACCGTCATGCTGTTAATCATGGCTTCAATCCGGCGAAGCTGTTGTTCGCCCCCATGGGCCAAGGTTTCTCGCATTTCTTTATTAATTCCCGGGATGGGTAACATTCCCAAGATTTGATCCAACGAGCCTAAGCGTTTCATGGTTTTTTGAATTTTGAGGAAGTCTTCTAACGAAAACGCTTGTTTTCGCATTTTTTGTTCCAACTCTTTGGCTTCGTCAATATCAATGGCTTCCTGAGCCCGCTCAACCAGAGAAACCACGTCCCCCATGCCTAAAATTCGGGTGGCCATTCGGTCTGGATAAAAGGGTTCCAAGCCATCCATTTTTTCGCTGGTCCCCACTAATTTAATAGGTTTACCGGTGACTTCAACCACACTGAGAGCAGCACCACCTCGTGTATCTCCATCTAACTTGGTAAGGACAATCCCCGTCACTTCTAACTGAGAATTAAAGGTTTCGGCCACGTGAATGGCTTCCTGGCCAGTCATGGAATCAATAACCAAAAGCTTTTCATGGGGCTTTAAACTCCGCTCTAAAAGGAGGAGCTCAGCCATCATATCCGTATCAACCTGAAGTCGTCCTGCGGTATCGATAATGACATTGGTCATATGGTTTTCAAGGGCGTAATCAAGCCCTTTTTGTGCAATCTCCAGAACGTTGGTTGAGCCTTCAACGCTAAAAACAGGGATCCCCACTTGCTTCCCTAGGGCAATCAATTGCTGAATGGCTGCCGGACGATAGACATCAGCGGCTACTAAGAGCGGTTGTCGGCCTTTTTTGCGAAGTTGGAGTGCCAACTTCCCGCATGTGGTTGTTTTACCAGACCCCTGAAGGCCAAACATCATCAAAATATTGGGTTTACCATCCAATTGAAGGGGCTTATTTTCGCCTCCCAATAACTGAACCAATTCATCATGAACGATTTTAACCAACTGCTGAGAAGGTGAGACACTTTTAATGATGTCTTCGCCTTCAGATCTTTCTTTAACCCGGGTTACAAAGGCTTTTACCACCCGCAAACTTACATCGGCTTCCAGTAAGGCCCGACGGACTTCTTTTAAAGCCTCATCAATATTTTCCAGAGTCAGTTGTTTTTTCCCGCCAATGCTGGCTATGCTATTTTGTAATCGCTCTGAAAGTTGATCAAACATACTGGTATTCCCAAAATTTACGACTCAAAAAGCGCATCTACAAATGCGTGGGCATCAAAGTCCCGAAGATCCTCGATTTTTTCACCAATGCCGATTAACTTGACGGGCAGATGATATTGATTGGCAATATTAAAAATAATACCGCCTTTTGCGGAACCATCCAACTTGGTTAAGGCCACGCCCGTAAGTTGAACAGCTTCATGGAAAACCTCAGCCTGACGGAGAGCATTTTGTCCCGTCGTGGCGTCAATCACCACCAGCGATTCACAATAAGCATCAGATGGCGCTTCTCGTTCAATCACTTTTTTGATTTTTCGAAGCTCTTCCATCAAGTTAAATTTGTTTTGGAGTCGCCCGGCGGTATCCATAATCAACACATCAGCCCCAATGGCCTTTGCATGCTGAATACTATCAAAGATCACTGCGGCGGCATCGGCATTATCTTTCCGAACCAGATCTGCACCAGCACGTTGTGCCCAAATGGCGATTTGATCTTCAGCGGCAGCCCGAAACGTATCGCCAGCCGCAATCACCACTTTCTGTCCGGACTGGGTAAATCGATGCGCCAATTTTCCAATGAGGGTGGTTTTACCAGCCCCATTCACGCCAACCACCAGGTATAAATTCATCTTACCGGCTTCATAATGAAGCTTATTGGCATTTTCTCCCATAGAGAGTGTGTTTAAAAAGGCTTCTCGTAAGAACTTTTTCAAATTTTCCTGGGTTCGAACTTGGGGATTATTTTTAATCTGTTGCGTGAGATTCACGGCCATATCCACGCCAACATCGGCTCGTATCAAGGTTTCTTCAATGGTTTCCAGATCCTCATCCGTAAACGGCTCGCCTGTTTCTTGGCCCATGGAAACAATTCGACCCACTAGGGCCTTGCCCGTTAATGAAACAGCAGACTTTAGTTTTTCAAACCCTGTTGATTTCTCCTCTTCCAAAGGAGATGATTGGGTGGAAACAGCTTTTTCAAGGGGACGTTCTTGAACGGTTTCTGTTTTTTTACTGCCACCAAAGAGCTTAAACATTTTCAATCACCTCTGGGGTGGATGTTTGGGTAATTTGCCCTAAAATGCCATGGATGAATTTGCGTCCATCCTCATCTGTAAACCGTTTGGCCAACTCCACACACTCATCAATCACGGTGGCAGCGTCGATTTTCTCGGTATATTTTAGTTCAGCCAGGGCCAATCGAATCAACATCAAATCCATTTTTTGAATGCGCTCAACCCGCCAGTCTGTGGAAGCCTCCTGAATCAATGCATCAATTTCGGCTTGATGGCTTACCACATTTTTAACCAGCATGGCGCAATAATTCTGTACATCTTCCCGTTCGGAGAGGATTTTGATTTCCGGCAGATACAAGGCTTCCTGAAGATTCGCCACGGCCTGCAACAACGCTTCAAGTGTTGCATTCATCTCATGGCTTGTGGGAAGGGTGACTGCTAAGGTTGGGGCCTCCAGCGGCACTTTTTCATTGTCAGGATGTCTTAACTCATAATCTAAAATAAAGTCTCGGGTTTTCTGGACTTCCTGGGCAATAGTTTCAATCTGTTCTTCAGCCAAAGAGGTTAATGCCCGAATGGTGTTTACTAGAAGCTCTTGCAAGGACGTTTTGTCCCAATCCAACTTGCCCCCTTTTTTCTCAAGTTGAAACAGGGTGAATAGTGCGAGTTCTCTTGCAACTGACCGGGCCTTCATAACGCTGTATCCTAGCACAAAAAAAGGGCAAAGTAATCTAGACGTTGCACCGATTCTTTTCTGGAAGGGGTGACAATTGCCGAATTAGAGCCCGCTGCAAAACCGAAAATTAATGTTCTTGCGGAGCTGGCGGTGTTGGGTTAGTGGCCATAAACTCTTTTTGTAAATTTTGCAGGTCAACGGCCCCTTTGTGGCCAATCACGTACAAAGCACATTTTCGGACGGGAGCCACATACCAGGCACATTGCTCCCCTAAACAAAGCTCAGTTACTTCGCTACGGGTACTGAGTAGTGGACAGACTTGAACCATAGATTCCATAAGAAATGCCTTTATTTTTTCAAATCAATCGTTTGCTTATTTTTATTATAGCGATTCCTAACGGTTTCTTTTCCTTCTTTCTGTTTTTTATACCCTTTTTAAAGGAGATGGGCATACAATAGGATAAAGTGACAGTGTTTCAACAAAGGATAGTGCGTTATGGGGAGTTTTCCAACACAATTTAAGGTTCTTTCAGAGCAAACCGATATTCCTGCTCACAAAACCGATATTTTGATTGTTCCTGTTTTTCAAAAGCAGGGAGAGGATGCCAAGCCGGCTGTAAAGGGGAAAAGTACTGCAAAAAACAAGGCCGAGGATAAGGACACCCCATCGCTTCAGTGGGAGAATTATCATAAAGTTTTGGATAAGGCTCTCAACGGGCATTTCATGGCAGCGCTGAAAGCTGAAAAATTCTCTGGCGGCTGTGGCAAAACCCGCATTTTTCATGCCCGAAAAGACGATACCCTTCAAGCCAGATGGGTTGTGGTTTTAGGGCTGGGGTGTGCTGAAAAATTGGATGTTAAAAAGGCAACCCAAGCCTTTGTGTCAGCATTAAAAGATACCTTTGGGTTTGACAAAATGCAAACAGCCACAATCTTGTTGCCGGGGTCCACGAAAAAGTTATCTAAGGTTCAATGTGCGCAAAGTGCAATATTTGCTTCATTGCAAGCTACCTATAAAACCAAGGAAGCTGGTGAAAAGAAAATTCACAAGCTGCAACATGTTCAGTTGATACTTCCCAAGGGGCAATCTTTATCCGCAAAAGATGTGACAGTGGCCCGCACCATGGCCCTGGCTGAAGCGTTTACCAAAGACTTGGCCAATAAACCTGCCAATACCAAAACAGCAGAAACTTTGGCAGATGCCGCCCGATCCATGGCAGATATTCCTGGTGTTAAGGTTGACGTTGTTTCCGATGTCAAGAAAATTCAAAAAGAGATGCCTGCTTTCTGGGCTGTTGCTCAAGGATCGGCCAAAAGCGATCCGCCCCGGTTTATTAAGGTAACGTATAAGCCGCCTTCGACAACTAAAATTAAGAAAAAAATCGCCTTGGTGGGCAAGGGGGTCATTTTTGACACGGGGGGCGTGCAAGTTAAAACCGGAACCTACATGAATGATATGAAGTTTGACATGACAGGGGCTGCAACAGTACTTTCAGTGATAAGGGCGGCTGCCGAACTAGGACTCAAAGGGATTCAAATCTCTGCGTATGTGGCAGCCACTAAAAATGCCATTGGCGAAGGCGCTTATTTGCCAGATAGTATCATTGATTCAAGCAGCGGGAAAAAAATCGAAATACGCCATACTGATGCGGAAGGTCGGCTGACTTTAGCCGATGCCGTTTATAAGGCCGTTGAAGATAAGGCCGATGAGATTGTCACGGTTGCCACCTTAACGGGGGCTGCGGGTGTGGCTGTTGGGAATTGTATTGCTTTAATGGGAACAGATGATGCGATGCTCAATCGGATTGAACAAACTGCTAAGGCTGTGGGTGAAACCATTCAAAAACTTGAACTCCTCGAAGAGGATTTCAATAACGTGAAAAGCGACCGGGATGCTGCTGATCTCTGTAACACTAGTAAAAGTAAGCAACGGGGGCATATGTCAGCTGGGGCTTTTGTGATTAGCTTCGCCAAGGATGTGAATATTGCACACCTGGATATCGCTGGTGGTGATGCAAAAGATGGGAATGCTTCAGGCATTGCCGTAAAAGGCCTCATTGAATATTTGAGAAATGAAGCTTCCTAGAGTATGCTTAAGTATGCGTATGGATAGAAAGGAGCCGTATTCTCATGCTTCGGTTTCGTATTGTTATTCTTATTTGGGCCTTTATATTGACATTTTTGGGTATAGGGGCTTTTACAGCCAGTTGGGCTGATACACCCTATCAGCTACAATCGCCTAATGGCGCTGCTGTTCCTTTGACCACGGTCAATCAAAAACGTGAAGCAAACAGCCTGGTTCTTTACACCCCAACGTATGGGACTAAAACCCGTACCAATCCCTATGGTGTTGAAGTCTCTGCCACATTGGTTCCAGGAAGTAAGGATCAATACCAAGTTCAGCAGACAACCGATCTCCACACCTGCGAAGCGCAGCAACAGCTTTCACAATGCGGAAACATGGCTATTCCTCAAGATGGCGTGGTCCTTTCAGCCAATGGGGATAAGCAAGATCTTTTAACCCAATCTTTTCCGGTGGGATCCATCTTCACCCTAAACCAACGTTTAACCTATCAAAGCGAATTGTCCTTGAATGCCATTGATCCCACGGCTCAAACAAACCCGGCAGGAGATGGATTCCCTGGCTTTCGAGGCGGCAATCAACTGATTGTTTATGATTCTCATTATGGCCAGCCTACTACGGGAACCAATGAGTTTGGCTATGAGGTAACTGTTAAAGATAATCGGGTGGTAGCCCAAGAGGGGTCGAATAGCCAAATTCCAACCGAAGAAAAGGCCTTTATCTTAAGCGGCCATGGTAAAGCTCGGGAATGGCTTCTGGCAAATGCCCCTATTGGGAGCAAAATCGAAATTCAAGATAACATGGTGACCAGTACCATTGATAAAAATACCTATTTATACCAAATTGATACCCTGGTTCAAAAAATAGAACAATTACGCAATGGTCTTTTACCTCAAAAAGATGCTGAAAAAGTGGATTACCTTAAAGAAGAAGCTCTGTTTCAGCCCGATGAGGTTGTGGCGCAAAAGGCCCTTGCGCTAAAACAAGCTTTAACACCCCTTTTATGGTCAAGCTACCCCGATGTTCCAGGAGCAGCCACCAAAGCCATCTGGCATCGCCCCAGTGAATCCACCATTGGTGAAATCCAACAATCTTTAAACCTGATGCAAAAGGCTGGGTTCAACACCATTTATCTTGAAACTTACATCCATGGGGACCCGATTTTCCCATCAACCACCTTTGATGCCTATCATATTCCGGAGAGAATGGCCTTTGAGCTGACCAATAACAATCACAAAGATTTGCTGAAGGTGTGGCTATCGGAAGCCCACAAGCGCCATATGAAAGTTCATGTATGGTTTCAAACCTTTTATGCGGCAAACCGTGTTTTTGATAAAGATATGGGGAATATCATTAAAACATACCCAGATTGGGTGAATATTCAACGCTCTGCTCTTGGCAAAGACACCATTCCCCCTTCCACCTTAGAGCCTGGGGCTTATTTCTTGGATCCCGCAAATCCAAAAGTGCAAAGCTTTTTATTGTCATTAATTGATGAAATTATTACCCGCTACCCAATTGATGGATTTCAATTGGATTATATTCGTTACCCGGCCAGTTTCCCACCAGATCGGTATAGTTATATTGCTACCACCTGGGGATATACACCTGTTGCTAGGGAGGCCTTCAAAACACAATATGGTCTGGATCCAGCTGACATTACCCCCACCGATAATCCACAACTGTGGGAGGACTGGAATGCCTATAAAGTGAGTCAGGTGGATAGCTTTGTGCAGAAAGTGCACGATCTGGTGAAAGCAAAGCGTCCTGATTTGCCGCTTTCTGCTGATGTTTTTCCAGATCCAAAGTCCTCACTCATCCGCAAAGAACAAAATTGGGTGGCCTGGGCCCAAAACGGTTGGGTTGATTTTCTGGTCCCCATGACCCTCACCAGTTCTTTGGAATCCATTGTGAAGGATACCAGGGAGATGAAAGACAAAATCCATGTGCCAGTAATTACAGGGATTTTTGGACCCTTCAATGGTGACTCCCCATCGCATGTTGTGGATGAGGTATGGTCTGCATTCACATCTGGCGCAAACGGTGTTGCTGTCTTTGATACTTCTCATTTAACGCAAGAGATGGCACAAGCCTTGAGAATGGGGCTTTTTAAGGCAAGCCAAAAGCACTAAACTGCTTTTCACGATGCGCTAAAACCCGTATAATGTAAACTGGATAGAGCGCATTTACAGGGGATTATTGGTGCCGTATCAAAATTGTCGTTGGTATGATGTTTATCCTGGATTGGTGTTTGTTTTAAAGCTGATCCAGTTGATGCCTGCTGAACGCCAAGCCTATATTGGAGAGCGGCTAAACCAGTTTTTAGCCCACCGTTCGGTTTCTTCTGTGATTTCTTATGAAAATCTATTGCGAGGAAACCGCTGGTATGATGCTGTTCCATCTCTGGTGGACAGCTTGGAACGTCTCCAAAGGGCGCCCCATGTGGTAAAGCACCAAAGTAGCGATTTTCTCATTAGTCTCTTGGATGATGATGAAACAAAATACAACTGTGCTTAGTTGAAGGGTTTTTCCAAGCGAGTAGATTTTTCGACGATTGTTTTGAGTAAATGGGTCCGCCAAAGCCCATTTTATATCCCTTTGATTACAAAAATTCATATTTGCTGAAAAATAAGTATTGTTTTACTACAATAAGCTTTAAACTTATTTTGATCTTAAAGAGGGATAAGTGTTCAAGATTCAATCCCGCCTACAGGCAACATACCCAAGACTCGGTAAAACGACTTCAGCACTTGATTTTACGAAAAAAGGTGTTGGGTTTGCCAGTGAAAACCTGGTGCAAGCTCAAAGGGTTTCCTCTGATTCTTTCGTCAATGCTTTAAAAGCTCAGGTTCGTTTTGCATCAGCAACAGCAAATGAGCCAGCTTTTCAGGTTCCTGAGTCTGTACGTCAGTATGAAGAGCTGATACAAAAGAGTATTCCTGGGTTTAAGCTCGATCCCTTCCAAGTAGAAGCCATGACCCATTTGGCAAACGGTCGGAGTGTGATGGTAGCGGCTCCTACCAGCAGTGGCAAAACCAAAGTGGGAGAGTTTGGCATTGAACTCTCTTTAAAACCACAATTTTGGGCAACGCCCAATACGCCGCCGGAGCGTCCGCGGTTGTTTTACACGGCGCCTCGGAAAGCCATTAGCAATGAAAAATTTGGGGATTTTATCCAAGAATATGGTCAAGAAAATGTTGGCTTAATGACTGGGGATGTCACCATTCGCCCCAATGCCCCCGTTGTTTTAATGACGACGGAAGTGCTGCGCAACATGCTCTACGAGGAGCCGGAACGCCTTAAAAATGTGGGAAAAGTGGTGTTTGATGAATGTCACTTTGTAAACGATAGCGATCGGGGGCCTGTTTGGGAAGAGTGTATGATGCATATGCCTTCAGATATTCAACAGATTCACTTAAGTGCCACTGTTGGAAATGCCAAGCAATACGTGGATTGGATGAACGCCATTTCAACCCAAAAAACAGAGCTTGTTTTTGAGGATAAGCGTCCAGTACCCATTGAATATTTGTTTTATGACCCCAATCAAGACACCATTGGTCATGTTTTTGAGGAACAGAGCAGAAAACCAACCAAAGCCTTTTTCAATGCCTTTCGGGATATCAAAAAAGGCTATAGTCCTAAAAAGCTTTTGGGGGCTATGAAGCGTTATAAAGATAAAGCCCAGGTGGATTTGCTACCGGCTGTTGCCACGGCATTTAGTAAACGCGTTTGTGATGAGCATTTTGAAGAAGTTGACCTGCAATTTATGAAGCCTCTCATTAAGCCAGAGGCCGATAGTCCTGAAAAACAGGGGCTTCAAAAACTGGTTCGAGACCATAAACAGTTGGATCCCGATTTGGTGTCTGAAAACCCCTATTTAATCGATGGGCTGATGAAGGGCTACGGTGTTCATCATGCGGGGATGACATACGCCGAACGTTCGTTGGTAGAACAAGGCATTAAAAAGGGATTTTTAAAGTGGGCGTGGGCAACAGATACTCTGGGGGCTGGGATTAATGTGCCCATGCGAACCGCTGTGTTAACCCAGTTTCGAAAATTTAATGGGACAGCGTTTGAGGATGTTCGCCCCAGTGATGTACACCAAATTTTAGGACGTG
>JANWIO010000040.1 GCA_025449835.1 Vampirovibrionales bacterium | reverse complement strand
TCCCGTTTTGATGAGCACCGGTATGGAAAGGCAAATCCCCATCGAGAAGCTGGTTAGTTATGCTGGCTGGAATACCCCTGGCAACTCGATTGGTTGTGCCCTGGCAATGGGTAGCGTTGTATCTTGGGCACAACAGCATGGGCAGTATGACGAGAAAGCGAAGCAAAAACTCTTATTCAAGCGGCTTTTAGATGACTGGTATTACCAGGCTGAGGTTCGTTTTCAGCTTCGTAAACAATTCCAATCGTGCCCTCCTACTGAAACCCTAAACCGTGAAATGTCAGTGGGCAGTGAGCAACTAAAACACGCCTTAAAACTTCCTGAAGTCACGCCCAGATTTTCCTTTCCGTGCAATCGATTGTTTGAAATTGCGGTTCATCTGTAATGGCATCCCATCCCATCATTACCAGCCTGCAAAACCCCAGTGTAAAGGGTGTTGTTCAGCTTCACCAACGAAAATATCGAGAAAAAACAAACCGTATCTTGATTGAGGGACGTCATCCCATTGAAGAAGCCTTCCAATGTGGTGTTTTTATTGAGGAAATCTATCTTAAAGAATCTGAAAAAACATCGTTTGAGGGGACCGCTCCTCAAGTTATTGTGACCGATGCCGTAATGTCTAAAATGGCCACAACGGAGTCTCCACCACCAATGCTCGCCGTTGCAAAACGTCCTGTTTCTAAGGTTAGCAACACCTTTGAAGCAAAAACCTGTTTTATTTTGGGATTAATAGGCCTTCAAGATCCTGGGAATTTAGGAACCATCATCCGCTCAGCATGTGCTTTTAACGTCAATACCATTTTAACCATTGGAGACAGCGTGGATGTGTATAGCCCAAAAGTCATTCGAGCCTCAGCCGGACAAATTTTTCGTTTGCCCATCACCTCATTCCCCGATATCACCCTTTTGGCTGAAGCCATTAAAGATCATCCAGAACTTCAGGTTTTTGGGGCCGATGCCCATCAGGGGAAATCCTACAAAGAAGCTCAATATACTGAAAAAATTCTCTTACTCTTAGGAAGTGAGGCCCATGGTATTCCGCCCGAGTTGTGGCAGTATGCAAAAGCGCTTCATATTCCCACAAACCAAGCAGTGGAATCCCTTAATGTTGGGATTGCAGGCGCCGTTATGATGGCAGAAATCTATCATCAACGTTTCAAATAGACCCCTTAACTGGCTTTTTGGGGTTTCTGCTGAGCGCTTAAATGACTATCTTTTTGAATTACCGGCATATTCATTAAAAAGCTTGCCGCATTACCAGTCTGTCCTGTTTCAATAAAAAGCATTTTCGCATGATCCAGATTCAAAACACCCGTTTCACAAGGCTTACCGTGAGAATCGGTATACTGAATCGTATGAACCGTTTGGGTTCCAAGTTTCATGGTTGAAGGCGTTCCCTTCTCTGCACCGGCTAAAAGGGCTTTTGCTTTGGCATCTACAAAATAAGGCTCAAGGGCTTTTTCAACATCCAGATCTGAAAATGGCAGGGCCTTTTGGCTTGATTCCTGGGGATTTTCAATAATTACCATAACTATTTTCGTTGACTTATCCATAAAGATCGCCATTTTACTCTGATCCAATTTTATTCCCATCACCCCAACAACCGTGGCGGGTAAAGGCCCACCATAAACATCCTGCTCAACAACTTTCATGCCTTTCACAAATTGTGAGCCAAAGTAAATTCCAACTCCCACAACACCCAGAAAAATAACCAACAAGGCGGCAACAACCCCTAAGATAATTTTCCATTTTTTACTCATCAGCACACGATTCCTCTACAAACAACCTGATTTAACGCCCACTTGATGGGCAGAAAACACCTCTTCAGAGATGCTTTCTTGGATCAATTTTAAATTAAATTTTCCAAACCAAACAAAAATCCCTTCATGGTTGCAATTTTACGCACCGCCAACACAACCCCCGGCATAAAGGATGTCCTATCAATACTGTCATGGCGAATGGTAAGGGTTTGGCCAACATCTCCAAAAATCACTTCCTGATGCGCTACCAATCCCGGCAACCTTACGCTGTGAATCCGAATATTGCCTTGGGTTTTCCCACCACGACTGCCCAGTAAAATTTCTTTTTCCGCTTTGTCCTGATTGGTTCGTCCAAATTGAGGCTGAACAGCTTGCATTAAATCCGCCGTATTTAACGAGGTACCACTCGGTGCATCTAATTTTTGGTTATGATGAAACTCAATAATCTCAGCATGATCGAAAAAACGGCTAGCCTCTTGCGCAAATTTCATTAATAACACGGCTCCCAAAGCAAAATTGGGAGCAATAATAGTTGCCGAGTCCTGTTTAAGGGTTTCTGTTCGGATATGTTCAATCCCTTGGGGGGAAAGCCCCGTGGTTCCAATCACACATCGCCCCCCGTTTTTTAAAACCGTCAGAGCATTATCTAAAACAGAAGCCGGGGCCGTAAAGTCAACCACAACCTGAGGCTTTTTCGCCTTCATGGCCTTTGCCAAATCCTTTTCAATTTGAACCCCACACGGATCAGCGAGTCCTGCACTTAAAGCGGCATCTTCACCAGCATGCTTCTCTGTATCCACCGCCATCACCAATGTCATATCTTCTTGAGCCAAGATGGTCTTCACCACTTCTCGCCCCATTTTTCCAGCGGCCCCACAAACCCCCACGAGAATAGACTTTTCTGCACTTGCTGACATGTTCTGCCTCAAACTTCAAAACAACATGGATAATTCGGTTGTAGCAGAAAGCCTGGTTACATTCAAATGATTTCCAAATGGCCCCCGTTAACGACCAGAAAAAGAGAGGCGTAATAAGATGAAATTATCTATGCGTGAGGGCGTTGAAACTGATCATCCCGTTCGACTTTACAAATTCGGGTTTTGTAAGAAGCATACCATTTTTCTTTGGCTTTATCTTGGGCAATCTGATGTCGGGCGTTCATTTTCCAGTCCCGAATGGCATCCATCGAATTCCAAAAAGAAACAGTAATACCAAAGCCATCTTCGCCACGAACATTTTCCATGCCTAAATAACCTTGGGCATTCTGAGCGAGCGCATTCATTTCATCAAACATCCGGGTGTATTCTGTATCCTCATCTTCTTTCACCGAAGAAGTAATAACGGCATAGTAAGGGGGTTCAGGGGTATTTGCAAAAAAGCTCATGATAATAGGACCTCATATTGTGCACCGGGCCTATTGTAAACTCAAAAAACGCCCTATTCTATGTGAATTTTTAATCAAAAACACTTTTAGTAGATTTCTACTCTTGCTTTGGCAATAGGATTAGGAGCGAATCACATTGTTTAAATATTACAGCCCGTGGTTAAAAATTTGTCTTTTTTCCTATTGTAAGGTTACACGTTAGGTGAACCAGGCTGTAAAGATTCAAGTTGCCTTGCTTTGTTTTCAAGTTGGTTGATTTGATTCTGAGCTTCTGTTCCCTGCGGGCTATTTGGCATCACATTCGAGGCATTATTAGAAAGAAGCCCTATTGTTGCACCAATCTGATTAATCTGTTGACTAATGGGGGTATCAATATTTTGCAGGTCAGGAGAAAACTGAACCCCCGGTTGTATCTGCGTAGCTATGTTTACAATTTGTCCTAAACAATGGTTTTCTTGAACACCTATATTATCTGAATATTGCAATAGTTGGCCAATTTGGTTTTGTAAAGTATACGATGAAGATGAGCCAGGAGATTGATTGGCCTCTTGTCCATAAACATTTGACATCGCATTATAAGCATTAATTTCTGTATTGTTGAGTGTACCCACTTCTGTCATTAAAGATACAATGTTTTGGGTAAGCGGGTTCCCTGCGTGGTTTTGTACAAATTCTTCAATTTGCTGATTATAAGATAGAGCTGATTGCAAATTCGATAACTCTGACTGAGCACGAGATGAATTCATTTGTAATGCTTGTATAGCAGACGCCTGCCCTCCATTTTGGCTTAAACCACCTTGCTGAGATGCTAATGATACAGTTTGGGTTTGAATTGCCTTTACCTGTAAAGATATCTTATTCATTTGCGCAATAATAATCGGATCACCATCTTGCTGGCTAAGCTGGTTTGATTGCGGTATCTGCTCATTCGCATATCCTAAGTCTCGATAAGCCACAGCGTTATTAGGCGTGATGGAAATAGCAGTTTGCTCTTCCTGAGCAGCCTGGCTATAGTCCCCTAAACCCATGTATGCTTCACCTAATGCAACATATGCACCTTCGTTATTGGGATGCAAATTAATGGCGGTTTGAAGTTCCGGTATCGCCTGGCTGTAGTCCCCCAATTTAGAGTAGGCTATTCCTAAACCAAAATGGCCATATTCATCATTGGGATTCAATGCAACGGCAGTTTGAAATTCTGGGATGGCCTGATTATATTGTCCTGCTGAAACATCATTTAACCCCTGTTGAATGGCCTGTTCTTCCTGGGGCGACTGGAACTCATTTTGTTCTGTGGAAGCCACTGAACTCCCATACCCAGACCCCGTAGTCGGAGCGGTGTTCGGAATAAATCCTGCTTGGGCTAAAATATCGTACCCGTTCACCCCAAGAGAATCTGTCGTCCCCGATGCCAAGGCAGCATTTGGAAATGCAGTATACGCATTATTCATCCCTGAGGAAGGTAAAAATTTCTCGCTTTGCACAGGTAAAGCCCCTGCAGTTCCCAGGGACTGAGCATTATAGGCATTATTGGGGTAACCATTTAAGTTCATTCAAAAATCTCTCTTAATCTCTTCGCAAGATAAAATAATAAAAACAATTAATCTTAAGAAATTGTTTCGATTTCTCAAAATATGACAAAAACTTTACATTTTGCAATTGAAAAAGGGGTTATTGCATTGATAAAGACGCAGGGGGGTATTCATACCCAGCACCACCCGAATCTTGGTCTTTGGTTTCAGGCAAAGAGGCTTTAAACTTTATAAATGCGCTTGTAATGCTTGACGAATTTCAGTTTCGGCTTCTTTGGCATGGCCAAATTTATAGCCTCGCCCGGAGAAAAGGAGCACCGTTCGGCCATGGTTATACAGAAACACCTGAGGGACATCACTTCCTGAAACGGTAATGCCATACTGGTTCGCAATTCCGGGAGCACTCCCACTATCTACATCCAACGTAATCAACCGGACGCCTGGCGAAGACGCTGCAACTTTTTCAACCACCGGATCCAACTCCCGACAGGATCCACACCAGGAAGCGCTGAGTAAAACCATTACAGGGCCACCCGAATTGGCAGAATTAGCCACTTGATTAAGATTGGGGACCACCAAAAAGGCACCCGTTATGAGCAAAGTCAGGACTTTAAGTGCTGTTACAACTTTTGGTTTCTTAATGAAGCCCATGTCGCTCTCCATTGTCCTATATGCTCATCTTAGCCGGGGTTTTAAAAGAAATCAACCTACTTGCTCCTTATCTTCGGTTTTTAAGAGGAGACGAAACACTTCTGGAAAAGTTCGGTTTCCTAATTTTGAAAAAGTTCCCATGGGAACAATTTCATACTCCGGTATCATCCGCAATGCCTTATTCTGAAAATCCAATTGTTTCTTCGTGTTTAAGCTGATAAAAACCTGATTCGCAGCAGTACAGTTTAGCAATGCTTTAATAAAGCTTTCATCTTCAAACAAGCCCCCTTCTTTTTCCAAAGAATGAATTGCAATATGATAAACCGGCTTTTTTTCCAATTTCACTCGGATAATAGACCGGATTTGTTTGAATTCCTTACAAAAGCTCTGAACAAACTCAATGGCCTGAAGCGTGGAATTGAATTTCAGCACTGTATATTCCGGTTGATTATCAATAATTTGAGATTCTTTTAAGTCATTCATCCGCCGTTGAATTTCAACCTCCAAGGTTGGATATTCTTCAATATGCTCCATACTCATAGCGACAATAACCGATTTTTCAGACTTGTAAAGGTCATGCAGGGTTTTAAGAACAGTTTTATGCTGCATCCGCTTTTGTTTCCACATAAAATATTTATGTGACCAGCTTCTGGTAATGGACTTTACATGGTAATCCAAGCGGTAGAAAAACGTTGACGCATTCACAAAAAAGATAAAAAGGACAATATCGATAAAGAGCAGAATGCTATAAGAATTTTCAAATTGCTGTTTATTGTCACCAAAATGAAAATAAGACACAGGGAAATTTTGCCGGATCCATGGTAAAAAAGGCCCTGCCATATGATGAAACATATCTATAAAGGCATGCGGCACTGGCAAACCCAGAATCCAACCAAAAAAGATCAGCGCGTAGATGATGCCATAAAAGAAGGCAATGACCATCAACATATCGCATAAAAGGCCACAGGCTCTTAACAACAGAGAATTCCTCTCAAACGATTTCCTGCGAGTTGGGCAGCAAGGGAAAGCCCCACCCATTCGGGGATAAATCTGCCAGCGATAACCACTTAAGGCTGGCCGTCATGTGGTTTTTGAAATCACGATGACTACTCATTATTGTATCGATTTATCACGCAATTCGGTTAAAAGCAGACAGAAAAACCTCTACCTAGAGGACCCCGATTTTGGGTAACGCCCATAAATCTGGCAGACTAGACCTTTTTCTTGGAACATTTATAATACTCTCAACAATCAAATCATACGAAAATGACGAACTCAAAACCGTATTTACCTTATAGCGAAGTATTAAAAGCGAAATTTGGCTGCAAAGTATATAAAGTTACTTTGGATGCTGGCTTTACCTGCCCGAATCGTGACGGCAGTAAAGGAGTTGGTGGCTGCACATTCTGTGATGAAACCGGTTCTAGCTCAAGAGCTCAGAACAAAAAGGATTCGATTACGCTCCAGCTCCACAAAAATATTGAGATTATGCGAAAACGCTTTAAGGCTGAAAAGTTTATTGCTTATTTTCAATCTTACACCAATACCTACAGCCGTCTTGAGAGGCTAAAGCGCTTGTATGACGAAGCGATGACTGCGCATCCCGATATTGTGGGTTTATCCATCTCAACCCGCCCTGATTGTGTGGATGAAGAAAAGCTTGATCTGATTGCCAGTTACAGGCGTCCCAATGGGTATCTTTGCTTAGAGTATGGGATGCAAACTATTCATGACGAATCATTGCAGCGTATAAACCGGTGTGAAACCCATGCGGATTTTCTAACGGCCTTTGAGCTCACACGACAGCGAGAAATCCCTATGTGTGTGCATGTCATTCTAGGCCTTCCTGGTGAAACCATTGATGACATGATGGCAACAGCTCGCAAACTGTCTGAATTAAAGCCAGAAGGGGTTAAAATTCATTTACTGTGTGCCATGAAGCATACGCCACTGGAGCAAATGTTCCTTCGGGGAGAATGGGAACCATTAGGACAAGAGACTTACGTGCAATTGGTTTGTGATTTTATCGAGCATCTCGATCCGCAGATTGCCATTCATCGTATTACGGGCAATGGTCATAGAGAGGGATTAGTGGCTCCAAGATGGTTATTGAAAAAACATGAAGTTCTAAACCAGGTTGAACTGGAGTTTCTCAAACGCGGCACACGCCAAGGCGATGGATTCAAAACAGCTTCTCTGGTATAAATTACAAAACACCCGCTTGGCGTAAAGCTCGCCCGGTTTCTTCAATCAGGTGATAATAATCCTGCTCAAACCGTTCTTTCATCAATGGGCGCCCCGACTGAACATCGGTTAAAAAAGCCTCCGTAAACACACCGGCCTGAATATTCTGCAAAACCCCACGCATTGTTTCTTTGACATGACTATCAATGACACCCTGCCCCTGGCTTAAATCCCCAAACAAAGCCGTTGAACTAATTTTCTCTCGCATAAAGCTAATGCCGCCTTCTTGAATCAAGTCAGCAATGAGCTTGACCTCGTAGAGACATTCAAAATAAGCGACTTCCGGGGAAAGCCCTGATTCTACCAATACTTCAAAGCCTGTCTTAATCAATTGGGTTAAACCGCCGCACAAAACTGTTTGTTCGCTAAAGAGATCTGATATTGTTTCCTGGGCAAAGGTGGTTTTTAAAATCCCCGTCCGACTACATCCAATGGCTTTTCCATATGCCAATGCCACTTCAAGAGTATCTCCTGAGGGATCTTGATGAATGGCAACCAGACCTGGAACCCCAGATCCCACAAGATATCGATTTCTCACGCCACGACCTTGACCTTTGGGAGCTAATAAAAACACATTTATCGATGGTTTTGGTTTTACCCAGCCCGCATGAATAGCCATCCCGTGGCTAAACCCCAAATAGTTGCCTGAATTTAATGCCGGTTCCACAGATTCTCGATACACATCTCCCATCACTTCATCGGGAAGCATCATAATCACCACCTGAGATTGTGAAACTACCTCAGAAATAAGGCCAACAGCAAATCCTTCGGCAGCAGCATCGGCTTGATGTCGAGAGCCTTCACGACATCCAACAACAACATGCACACCCGAATCCCTTAAATTCTGGGCCTGGGGTTTTCCTTGATTTCCAAATCCAATCATAGCAACTGTTTTATTTTGAAGCGGTTTAGTTGATATTTGAGGGTCTTTAAAAATTTCCATTTTTAGGGGTACTCATTTTAGACAAATGTCAACGGCCTCATTATAATTCTATTTGCAAAGTGGGGGTAGATAGTGGCTTTACTTTTTAAATAAACTTACTGTTTGTGTTCTCAACCCTCTCCTTACTCTACAAGTGCTTTATTTCCGGTAGTAATACCGGATTTTTATTTGTTGCCCTTCCTTTGCAAAATGATAGGTTGGTTCTCGAACCGGTAAAGTGCAAGATTACCCGATAACATCACCATGGCATAAAGCAAGGTTCCAATTGCTCAACTCCATTCGGCATCGTGCCTCATTGCGTTTTCGCAAAGGCTTTTCCGTAATGCTCAGCGTCGTGCTTCGCACACGGCTAAGCCTCCGGGTGGCGTCCCATGCTCCGCACCCACGCCACCGGTTGTATTCTCCCGTGTGTTTTGCCAAGGGCAAAACACAACCCTGGGGAGTGTGTAACAGGTAAGCACTTGACCTATACTCGAACCAACCCGGTGATGCAAATATGGAAGGGCACGGGTTTATGGGCGGTGAAGCACGGGGGTATACCTTTGAACAATCAAGGCGCAACGAAGGCAAGACCCCGAACACGAAGTGAGGCGGCTTGCCTGGCAACAATGCAACCAGAAAAATGCAGGATGCATTTTTTGCAGTTGGCTTGTGAGTGAAGCCAAGTGAAAAGGTATACCCTTGTGCTAAGCCAAACACCTATAATGTTATAGAAGCAATCAGGAGGTTTACCGATGGGACTATATGTTAAAGCAACAACAACAGGTGAATTAGCAAAGGCGTTAAAACCCTTCCTACCGCATGTATCAGGCGATATGGTTAGGTTTTGGTGTGAATCTGGAAAGCTTGAGTCTTGGCGTAATCCAATTGCAAAGGCTGGTAAGCATTTCATCGGTGTACCTGCATTGCAGAAGTTTTTAAAGGATGAGTTGGGTTTCTGTAGTTTGGATGTTTCCCTTGTGTTGCAAAAGTTGGGTGTTAAAACACAGTTGTAGTACTTCAGTCCTGGTCAACCCTTCCTATTTGGGTTTAGGTCTGGAGGTTGAGGATGTCAAGTGCTTACTCGTTGTCACATCTCCGGGGCGGTTTTTTGCCGTGAGGCAAAAAGCTAGAGGCGAATGTGGGCCGTTGGCTTGGGAGTGGAACGGGGGAAGCCACACGGTGTGTGAGCCGTTGGCGAAACACGAGGTTGAGCCGTACGGATAACACACTTGGTTGTGAAGTGAGGCACGATGCCGAACGGAACAGGCAAGCCCGAACCTTGCTTTACTGCCATGGTGGCTATCGGGTTACCTTGCGCTTTACACCGCAAACCGCAAGACCATCCTTTATAAAGGAAGGGTTGGATTTTGCACGGTTGTATACTTCCTCACGTTGTTCCGCCTCACAAGCAAACAACCCCGTTCGCTTCCTTGCTCCTGGGGTTGTTTCATTGTGTCCGGGCAAACCACCTCACATCCTTGTTCGGTGTTTTACCCTGGCGTCACAAATTGTTCGTCAGTACACACCCGCTGCCTCATCAAGTTTCAGTAGGTGGGTTTTGCAAACCAAGCCCAAGGCTTGGTTGTACAGGTGCCTCCACAATCATTTCCGGTTCAATCGCTTTTTCTAAGGCTCTCAAACAATCAAGCGATTTTTCAATTTTCATTTTCAGTGTTTCCAGTTTTACAATGCATTTTGCAATATCGTTTTGTGTTTCCAATTTTCAGCCTCCTAACAAATTTCTAACAGGGGTTCTGTATTCTCAAATTTAATGCCTGTTCCTCTACAGGCAAGGCATTGTTCCATAAAGTACTGGTGTAAAAACAAAATACCAAAGCCTCTACACTCCGGGCATGGTTTGGGTAGTTTTTTATCGGGCATTGTTTTTCTCCTTTCCAAAATTCCAAAATTCATCAAGTGTCATCGGGTCATCATCCTCACACCATGGGCACCAACCTCTAACGGATAACTGATTTCTATCTACTGTGTAGTATTCCCAACAGCTACGGCATACAAAGGCTACTATTTCGGCCTCTATCGTATAGCTGTCTTGTTTTA
>JANWIO010000039.1 GCA_025449835.1 Vampirovibrionales bacterium | reverse complement strand
GCCGCCAACATAGATGTTTAAAAGGGAAAACATCAAGGCTGCTGCAAGTGCTAATTCAACGTTATTTCTTTTTCCGGCTTCTTGAATAAACTGGTTGGCTGCAACTTGGTATTGATGCGTTTTTTCCGCACCCAGGTGAGGTAATAATACTTCATTAGACCATTCTGTATAAATTTTATTAAAGTTTTCATTGGTTCTAGGCTGTTTTTTGTATTTTTCGAAAAGACTTTGGGTAAAGGCCAGGTCATGAGCATCTAATGTTTTTAAAACCGGGTCTAAGTCTGACCCCGCTTTGCTAATCAACGAAAATGCTGTAGCCATCCCCTGAGAAAGTTTTGCTTGTTCTTTTTGAATTTCTTGGGGCGTTAAGGACGGCTTCTTTGAAGGCTGAGTTTTTGGTTTTTCCAAGGATTGATATAAGAACGAATATGCATCCCGACGTTTTATAAAATTAGGCTCCAAAAATCCATGGCCAATCAATGCGCCAAGGGTAACGGGAAGGGTATAGAGTCCAAATTTTAAGAAAAATGAACCCAAGCTGAATTCTGGTTTTGCTGTTGATTTAGCTGTGGGTTGTGGTATCGGCGCTTTGGAAGCAAAACGTGTGGGGTAGGATAACCGCTGGGTAGAAAACGAAACAGGCTGCATGGCGAAATTCTCCTTCGATTGCATTAAAGTTTGTTTTTCAAGTTTAATTACAACAAAAAGAAGGTCGTGACACAATTTGAATCCAAATAATATTAATATTTGTAAAAGACCAAGCACCCAAGATTGATTTATCGCCTTAAAAAGGAATATAAAAAGAGAATCTCAGCGACACCATCGAAAGGAAATCATTGTAAATGCAAATTTCACCGTCTCCGCGTTTTGGCTCCATTTTGGTGAGCCAAGTGCATCCAAATACCAATTCAGAAGAGGTGGGTCTCGCACACTTTGAAGTGACAGATGCGCATGCCATAAAATACCAAGATATTATTTCTCATCCAAAGCTTTCCGTCCCGGAAGTTCTCTTTACATATCAAGAAGACAACATTCCCCAAACGGCTCGACTGGGATACAAAAAAGTGTCCAACCCTGATCACCTGCAAAAGCTGGCGGATTTAATCCGTGAGGCCCCATTGGTTCGATTTGTAAAATTTAAATTTTTAGATGCCATTCAAAAGCTTGCTAAGGATAAAAAATGGCAGGTGGATACAGAGCTCGATTTGTAGACGAGGCTATTTGCGTTGAATGACGCCTTCGTCTAACACTTTGCCCTTTTTGGAAATAGCCTTGTATATTAGACGGTTGCCCTTCACCTCAAACAGCATAAACTGATTTTTGATAATCACTTTTTCTCGGGGGTAAACCGGTTGCTCGTGGTGTACCTGGCGTAACTTGCCTGCCGCCCCACTGATAATATGCAATATACCCTTAATAATTTTAGAGCGCTCATAATGATGGTCATGGCCTGCCAGATAGAGATCCACGTTGTGTTTCACCAGTATGGGCTCCAGCATTTTACGGAATTTCTGGATACTGTCTTTTTCCAGAGCCCCTTTTCCCGAAGAGTACATGGGGTAATGGCCATACACCACCTTAAATTTACCCTTACTGTTTTCTAAAGCCTTATCCAGCCATTGCATTTGAATTTCTGCCAGCTTTTTGGCCGTAAAGGGATTTTTATCGAAACAATCTGCATAGCCGGGTAAAAAGACGGTGGTGTCTAAAGCAAAAAAGTCAACTGGGCCTTGCGAAAATTGATAAAACCGTGGTGCGCCCCAGTAATGGAGTTGCTGTTCACCATGCCCTTTTACATTGTCATGATTGCCCAATATCGGAAAAAAGCGGACACCCTTTTCAAAAAGTTCTTGATAGGGCTTCACCATCCGTTTTTGAAAAAGCCGGGGTTGGCCTGTTTCGTAAACGTTATCGCCTAACACCAATACTGAGGCAAAGGGTGTTTGCTCGTAGGTGTCGAGCATTTGCTTGGCCACATCCCATTGCATTTTGTTTCCGCTACCAGCATCGCCCATTACCGCAAAACGGTAGTAACCTGGTGTATTTTTCGGAATGGGTGAAAATAAATCGGCCTGAATGGGGGCTTGCCATCGCTTAACACGATTTTTACCTGAAAAAACAGGCGGCCAAGATGGCTTAAGAGTTGGATTGTCTGTTAAAACCTTCATATCCATCCTTTATTTGGTCTTAAATTTCCCATCGGCTGCTTTTAGCGTACCGCAACATAATGTCAATCAGAAGGCATCTTGTAAAACCATTGGCATCAAAGCCGGAGGGGGTTTAAGATAACTCGATGTTATTGGGGTTTAACAGAAGGCGCTTTTTCAAGCTTTTGTGTTGCAGGTGGAACGGGCGCTTTTTGGGCTTTGTTTTGTGGAGGGTGCGCCCCATACCACAACGCTCCAAGCATTAATGCGCCAATAGCGAAGAGAATACCTGCCATTGTTTTTTCATTGTTTTCATATCGGCGCCGAACGGGAAGCTTTTTAGCGGTTGGAGAGCCAAAGCGTTGCTGATGCTTTGCATTGAATTTTCTGGATAATAACAATGGCTGTGCAGAAATTGGCTGAATCATCATTTTGCCCCCCAACATTACGAACCTCAAGAAGCCTCAAATATCCAATAAAAATTCAATAAAGTCAAGAATAAATAAAAACAAACGCCCTCATAATGGTGATTTTTCAGAAAAAGGCAAATTTGCAGATTGAGGGTTTTTAAGATAAAAAATACTGATTACTCGAATGGCGAGTTATTGATATTAGCGAAAGTCATTGCCCAGAGTCCGTTCCCTCCTCTGGACTCCTCCCTGGTTTTTTAAAGGGTTTCAACCTTACCCTCATTAATGGGGTTTGGGGTGAAGCCCTAATAGAAAAATAGGGGCGGTGCAGGGCAGGATACAGGCCCTGCGCAACCAACTTATTCGAAGCAAATAATTCGCTTTTCGAGTGGATGGTAAGAACTCATTGGTTGACATTAAGCATGCACTTGAACAATACCCTTTCATATCCATCTATCCCTCACGCTAGGCCCCGTTTTGGAAGTAAGCTTCCAAACCTTGAAAAAAGAAACGAGGCCCTGCAAGATAAAGCTTGCCAGGATAAAGCAGCTTTACCCTTTTCTCAAAAGGCCATGTTGATGGGCGTTTTGTCGATACCGGTAATCCTCTTGGGGTTATTAAGCCCAGAAAAAGCGCCTGAAAAACAGAAAGCTCAACCCAAGGCCATGGAACAAGACTACTTTCAACCAGGGAAAACCTTAACCTGGGAAAAATATAACCAATTAGGCCACAATTATCTAGTCACTCAAAGCAAAGCGTGTGGCTGCCTGGATACCCAAGCCAAACTCATCCAGGCCATGGAGCCGGAGGTTTACCCGGCGCTGCTTAAAGTGTTTGAACCCGATGAAAAAGGACAATTTCAGTTTGATGATGTGATTGTGGGAAGCTTTAATGAGCCCACTTGGAAAGCCCCAGGGGATGATGGTGGGCGGGGCCTTCGGATTGTGTTTCGTAAAGATGTGATGGTACCCAATCATGGGATGCATCGTATTCGAGCCATTGGCTTTTATGATGTGAATCCTAAAACGGGCGAGCTGGAATTACTGTATGAACCTTTTGTTCCCCTGGTAGAACAGGGAGATTACACGCCAGATACGATGCGGATTTTGTTGGAGCTGGAAAAACCAGCCGATCTGACCCAAGGGCTCTTAGGAACATCCCTGGTGGTAAAACGAGATTTGCAATCGGGCAAAGTGCTGGATATTCAGCCGGGGGTTTATAACGATGAAGGCGGACATGCTCGGAAAACCGTAAGAGGCGACGCTGTGTTTGATGGCCTTACAGCCAGCACCTGTAGTGTATGTCATGATCGCCATGAAGGGTTGGTTTCAGACGACTCTCCTTTTGCGGATATTCAGCTGTTTTTACAGAGGGAAAGCCAGCCCGCCATTCGAGCCTTTGACCACTATCTTCAGGAACAGGGCATTTCAAAAACAATGCGGGAAAAGCTTCAAGCTCAGCTTGAAAATCCCAAAGCTAATGCCCATAAATGGGTTCCTAAAGGGCTTGTAGACGTGCTTCGTCAGAAAGTAAAGCAGGTTCACACCCAGGCTTCAGAACAAAACTGTGCTTGTAAAGCCTGCCAGTCTGATTAAGCCTAAAATCTTAGGCAGTTGCTTACTTATGCCGGTGTCGATGGAGGTAAATGGGCCTGTTTGGGCTGGGCAATAGAAATATGAAATATGCAAATATGTTTAAGGCCAAACTGGCCGGATACCAGATGAAGGCCAGGATAAAAGCGATACTGAATAAAATGGGACCTAAAAGGTAACCCCGAGTCATTATCTTAAGGACATCCGGGTTACATTGTGGTGCCATGAGGTTATTTTTTAATGCATACAGCCAAACAATGTTGTACATGATTGACATTGCAAGCAGTGTACCACTGTAAAAGGCTGTAGCTGTCACGCGTTGTGTAGGGATAACAATATATTGAGCCAATACCGCCGTTGGAAAAGGAATTAATGCAATGGTCATGAGAAAAATGATGTTGAGGAGGAGAAAATAGTGGTTAGAGCGTTTGATAAAGCGAAACATCTCGTGATGATTGGCCCATGTAATTCCCACAATAATAAAACTGGTAATAAAACCAAAAAAATAAGGCCACATCTGCAATAAGGCTTTCAGCAAAGAGTCCTTCGCAGGGTTTTGCAGAACAGGAACTGCCAAATTAATGCCTAATAATGTTACAGCAAAGGCAAAAATAGCATCACTAAAAGCCTGAAGCCGCTCTGTGCCTTCCGTGATTTTGGTATATTGCATCCGTTCCTGTTCTTCAGGCATTTTTCAGAAAGCTATCCCTCAAATATTGAGATGCATGATAGCCCAAAAAGATTCTTTTGAAATCCGTCTGAATAGGAGTAAGTAGAGCGGGCACGGTGTTTAAGCGGCAGCGTCTTTTTTGAGCAAGCGTTTTCGATGTTGATAGAGAAACCTAGAAACAGCTTTGGGCACTAGTGTGCTGGGTACTGGTTTGCCTTGTTCAATCAGCGTGCGGATCTGGCTGGAAGAGATGGGGCATGGAATGATCTTTAAAATCTTGCGGCGTAAATACGGATGAATGGCTCGAAGGGCTTTTACTGTTTTTCGGATTGAAGGTGCACCGGGGCGTGGCGCAATCAGCAGTTTGCATTTTTTCAAAAAGGCCCCAAATTCAGGCTCGTTCCAAGCTTGTGGATAGCTTGCTAAGCCGTCGGCCCCTACAATATAGCTTAATTCAACAGGTCGACCAGAACGTTTTTCATAATGGTCACGAATGGCATCCAAGAGGTTGAGGGTTCGTTGTAAAACCAGCTTTAACTTGGCCTGGGGCAAAGGATATTGTTTTACATAGTCTTCAAGGGTGGGGCTTGTGGCTTGAATGTCCATATTTGAGGCAAACAGTTTTTCTTCTGAGGCAACGGCCAGTTGGTTTATGGTGTGCCGATCTTCATCCGACATAAAATCGGCAGCTTTGTGAATGGGTTTTCTCAGGGCTACAAATTCTACAGCGTCGAGGTGCTCCTGATCCCGAGCCGTTTTGCCTAATTGTAAGTGTCCCAGGTGAATGGGATTAAAGCTTCCCAGGTACACGCCAACTTTAAAGGGCTTTTTTCGGCCAAACAAAAGGCCAGGTGTTTTTAGTCTAAATGGATTCAGTTTAATGGGTTGCACTGGCATAAATTACCGTGTCCCAATGGCTTTCATGATGATGCCTGATGGCGAGTTGATACCCCGCATCCAGGGCATGGATAAATTGGGTAATTTCCAGAATATCCGTGGGGAGATGATAGGCACAAACTGCCAGTTTTGGTTTTTGGGTTTTAAATAAGGTTTGGCCGCCTCGTAAGCCATCCATTTCTGCCCCTTCAACATCAAATTTAATCATGGTCACTGGGGGTTTCTCGGCAAAATAATCATCCAATCTCACTGCTTCGGCCTGAACGAGTGTCCCATAAAGGTCGCCACTTTCATCATTCTGTTTAATCCGAGAACCGGCTCCCCAATCGGAATAAAATTCAATAATTTTCGACTGTTCTGCAACGGCTTTTTGCTCCAGGGTGATTTTGTGGGCAACCTTTGAGTGTCTTTCGGGATAAGCTGATAGCTTCTGGAAGGTTCCTGGATCAGGCTCAAAACCGTAGTAATGCTTAAATTTCCCCTCTGTGGCCAAGTTAAACAAGCTGAGGGTATCGCCCGTATAGGCGCCAATATCCACAAAGGTGTCATCCTGCTGAACTGAAAACATGCCAGAGTAAAAATATTCGCTATGTGGGGCTTTTGTAATGGGCCACAAGTATTCTCTGTTGAGGGTGAGGCGGTATAGCAAAATGGAATACAGCGTAAGCTTTGAAAACTCATCGTCAAACAAGGATTCCAATTGGAGAAAGGCCTCAAAATTCTGAATCAGCCCATCCCATAAATCGTTAACCTGCCCAGCCTGTACATGTTTAAATTGTGGCAGCCGAAACGCCTCAGCCCAATCCAGCATACGGATGTTGTGTTCGTTGCACAGACGTTTAAAATACAGGTAATCAAGAAAACTCATGTGGAAATTAATGGCCCACAGATTCTTTTTATCGCCAGGGAGTTTTTGGGTAAATTCCACAAAAGCATCACTGCCAATTACTTTCTGCCCATGGGCTTCGGTGCCAAAGCGATTATTATCAACGGTAACCAGGGGATAAATACCGGAGGATTTATCCAGATTGTTGACGCACTGCCAGTATGCATGATCTTGCCCCAGGAGAGCAACGGGTTGCTTTACCAAGGCATCTGGTTCCATTTCTTGAAACCATTGTGGAAAATAATAATAGGGGTTCTCACAAATATTGTCGTAGACAGAGAGAAGTTGGTTTCGCAGTTGTGTGATGTTTAGCGTCATGCCCCTGGATCCCTTTCGTGTTGTGCAAACGGATTGGCTTTATTATAGGAGAAAGCCACAGCCGTTTCAAACTGAATCCCCTCAACATAGAAGATGTTGGTGCAAACCATTGAGTGCTTTATTTTATGGGGCGAACGCCGATTTCAAAAATACCGCCTCCAGAAAAGCCCATTAATTTCTTGAATGATAGAGAATGATTAAATTTAATTCCAAAGGAGAATGTTAAATCAGGCTGTTTTAAGCCATAAAATATAACGGGTATTGCAAAATAAGGATAGATTCGTCTGTAAGGGGTTTGGGCACCCGCCTGGGTGGGACATTTCATCTAATTGGGATAGGGAAAAAGGAGCTTGCTCCTCGTTCCCTTACCTAAAATAGATTCGTTATGAAAAGTTTTATGCTTTGGTGGATTTCACCATGGATTCTAACTGGGTCACATGACGGTTTAAAGTATCCACGAGAGGCGTAAGCGCTTGGTGATTGGCTTTGTGGTAGGCTTCAACCAGGGCTCGATAATACCACATGGTGCCATCTTTGCCCCCTTTAAACCGCTCCCAAATATGATTACCCACTTGCTGAAAATCAGTAATGAGCGTTCTTACGTTATGCAGCTTATCTGCTGCTGATACCAGACAAACCGAGAGAGGGGCTGTAACGACGTGAGCCAAATAGGTTTCTTTTCGCTCTCGCCATGGTGGTTTTGGCGTCACATCAGTGTCACTACACCCATCCACAATGGCAGTAACGGTTTCGCCAAATTGTTTTTGAATGAGCTTACGGGTTTTTGCGCCGCCTTGATCCTCTACGGCATCATGAAGTAAGGCGGCAATAGCTTCATCTTCGGAGCCACCGTTTTCTAACACAATGCTACAAACCCCCAGCAGATGCGAAACATAGGGGATGTCTCCGCCTTTTCGGGTTTGCGTGCGGTGGAGTTTGTTGGCTAAAAGCAAGGCTTTTTCAAAGCGCTGGCCAAGCACAGGTTTTGGAGCTTTACTAGAAAATCGAGGTTGAGAGGAAACAGATTGAATCATAAACATCATCCCCAATAATTTATCTAAATCATGATTCAACTTATCATGTCCATGATTCATTTCAACTTTCCTGGCGAACCCTACCCGCAGTCCTAAGGCTCCTAACGTTGCCAAAGTCTGCACCCTCCCCTTGAAAATGGGAGGGCAAGTGAAGGTTATCACTGAGAGTTTTTATCCTCCCCTTTTAAAGGGGAGGATCGGGTGCGTTGATGAGCCTGTAAGGCGACTCTTACGCAGCATTGGTGGGGTCCGTCTGGGGCATGTTTGCCTTAAGGTCGTAAAAGCATCATCCCCTGTCCGATTCAATCGAAAGGGGATGATGTTGGATTTTGTGGATTATCGATTGGGGCTTTTTAGCCGTGAGTCGAATTATTGGGATTGTTGAGCAGGGATGTAAGAGTGTTGTCTATCGATCCCGGAGAATTAAATGAGGGGCTGTTGCTGGCTAAACCTCCCAGAGGGCTCCCTGAACCTTGACTGCCACCGAGCGTACTGCCGCCGCCAAACATTTTCATGAAAGACATCATAAAACTCATAAATATCATCACGATGTTTGAAATATCGGGGGTACTGTGGGTTGGAGACACCGCCGGAGGTGTAGGCGTGGGTGTTGGCGTCGGAGTCGGTGTTGGGGTTTGGATTGGTGTGGGTGCTGGGGTCGGAGTTGGTGTAGGTGTTGGCACTGGTGCTGGTGCATCGGCTAGTGCCTTTGCAATCGATTGGTCAATCACTTCTGCACGAGCTGGACCACTCGTAAGTGGATTTGGATCTTTACCTGTATTTAAGCCAAGGTCGGTGTTGGACTGATCCATATCGCTAAGGCTGACTGTTGCTTTATTACCGTCTTGAGCGGCTACCTGATCGAGACCATCTATTGTTAAGAAATGATTCTTGGCAAGATCAAACTGATTGAAGTTGCCCAGTAAGATTTTGGCATCATCAAGATTTTTTAGATCTGTCTCTGTCTGTGCCTGTGTGGAGGAGGGAAGAAATCCTGTTCCGAGTACTGGCGTATCTTTGGATGGATCGATACCGTCATTTTGAACCTTTTGAGCTTCTGCGTTAACATAATCATTCAGCTCCTGCCGGGTAACCTGGCCATCACCATTGGCATCAGCAGACTTCAGCACATTTTCTAAATCAGAAGTATTCACTTGATAAGCTTTATCGGTTAAAGAATTTGGATCTTGTCCTTGCTGTAATAGCTGAGATACCATTCCACCCTGATTAAACAGGCTGGCAAAGGCAGTGGCATTATCGCCGAAGTCTTGATCAGATAGGATGGTGCTATCGCCATTCAAGAGGGCAGTGTCCTTTACATTTTTTCCGGTAATTGTGGCGTCTGGTCCAGGCTGAATCCCAACTGCTTTTTTAAGCGGGTCAACACTTTGATCCAAATCGTCAAAATGCCGATCTAAGTATTTGGCAATATCCAGCTTGTCTTGATCAGCCGCAGTGGTAGGATTGCTATGGGCTTTGATATAGTCGTCTAATTGTCCTTTGGTTACTCCTCCAGGGTGCATAGCGTCGCCGCCTGGGAAGTTGTTGTTGATAAAATCGATAACATCCTGGGTTTTAAAGTTATCGGTTTGGGCCGGTGGGAGAATGGGTGTTGGGGTTGGCGTAGGGGTAGGCGTGGGTGTTGGGGTGGTTCCACCATCTTTAGGAACAACATTATTGGCAAAGTTGATGAGGTCTGAGCCGTCTTTGTCAGTAATACTACTCATGTTGTCCAATTCCAGGGTTTGGCCGGTTTTGGTGTCGGTTAAAATAAAGCCGCCTATGCTGTCTTTGTTAAAGGTGTAGTCCCCATCCACTAAATCGTGATCGCTTAGAAACGATAAGGACACATGGCTGCCTGAACCATTAGGGCCTGCTATGCCGGCTAGGGGTAGTGCGTTAGAACCTTGCTCACCGCTCAAAATACCGGATCCCATGCCTTCAAGTGTAAAACTGTCAGCATTGGAGCGTTGATAGGGTGTTATTGGGCTTATTAACCCATTAGCGTTTGGCGTGTTTGTACCACTTGATGCAATTTGAAGTATACCAGAGCCCTCATCAATATTCAGGTTGTTAAAGCCACCTTGAATAACATAGGAATCGCCACCATTATCGGTAAATTTGCTATCGCTCACATTTTTACCAATGTTAACATTTGTGTCACCCCCGAGGTAAAAAGGGAAACCTTTTACAATGGGATTTGTCAAGGTGTTATCAATATTAACGGTTTTATTGGCTGAGCCATCTGCAACATTAACGGTCAGGTGCTCACCCCGGCTGGCTGATAACTTAATGCTCTCGGCATTGGTGCCACTAATATTTTGGGTATTTTCTCTGATAAAAGGGACTGTGGTCATAAATTTTTCCTCTCTCTCGCTTTAATTTCTCTCTTCTCTCTTTTATTTCAATAAACAATAAAGTTTATGAAATATTTATTATTAAAATAAAAACAATATCCATGTTGAAATTGATCGTCTCACTATTGATGTAACTTTTTTGTTACATCTTTTAACGCTTTTGGAGGGAACAAAAGTTACTCGGATTTTTGCCGAACAGAGGCTGCTGCCAAGGCGCCACAGATCGTTAGGGCGAGCAAACCAACGCCACTGAATTGAAAGGCTGAGCGGGTCAGATTTTGTTTTTTCAGGGCCACTGCGGCTTTCTCAATTTCCCAGGCTTTGTGATTTTCATCAACCAATTTAAAAAGCCTGTCACCGGCTTCTACGCATGCTTTAACTTCTTCGGGGTGGTGTTTCCCAACAACCTTTGTTACAAAGCGACGATAGCTTTCTTTGGCTGCATCAAACCCAGCGGGCGAGGTCTCCTTTGCTGGAGTTTTATCAGAACCAGCTTCCGTTTGCTTGAGAACATCACCCAATAAGGCTCGATCGTCATGAGACAAGGTTTCAAAGGCTGTTACCACTTTATGGTGTACATACTGGAGCATTAAATAACTGCTCACCGCTGATGGTTTCAGTTCAGAGACGGCCTCTTTAAAGGTTTTATCCTCTTTTAAATCCGTGAGGGCCACAATTTCTAAGGCATCATAAAATTCATCCTGGCTTCGTTGGAAATGGGTAACAGTTTTTTGAACAGTCTGTTGTACGGTTTCGTCTTGGCTGGCATCCGCAACCGCTTGAATGGAGCGTAACTCCACATCTTCTGCTTCTTGTAATAAGTTTTTAACCTGTTTAAAGTCTTGCTTCTCCCGCAGTGATTGTGGAGATCGATCTCCTGTTATCGCACGATAAAGCCCCCGTTTAACCCAGCCGACCGCTCCATCAAAAGCCAGGCCGGCCAGCTCCTTTTTATGAGCACTATTTTGGTTTTTGAGAATCGTCGTTTCCAGTTTTGTGGGTTGGTAAGCAGGTGGTTTATAGGTTTTAGCATATAGAAATTCAGCCAACCCAGTGACAACACTTAAAAGCCCAGCTCCTGCACCCGCTTGGAAAAGAAACGTTGATTTTTTACCGCCGGAAAACCGAGGAGTATTCTCTGACAGAAGTTTTGCCTGAGGGTGAGAGGCAAATAAAGCGCGTGATTGTAATAACGTTGGCTCTGGACGAACTTGCATAAAATAAATTCCTTTATTTTATAAATCTGAAATATTAGATTTTATTAAATCAAAAAAAAACTCAAAATCAATTGGGGTTAAGCACTCGTGGAAGTAGCGTGATGTGTCTTAGGATTCACGGGAAGTGAAAACGTAAAGGTGGAGCCCACGTTTTTTTCGCTTTTGACCCAAATTTGTCCGCCATGAAGTTGAACCAGATGCTTTGTAATGGCTAACCCTAGGCCAGTACCTTCATGCTGGCGAGAAGCAGTTTGATCCAGTTGGTAAAATTCTTGAAACAGCTTGGATATTTGGGCCATCGGAATCCCAATGCCCGTATCCGTAATATCACACAAATTCCATTGTTTATCTGGAGAGCGATAAAGCCTGATGGAAATGCGACCGCCTGGCCTGTTAAATTTAATTGCATTGCTGATGAGATTGTAAAAGATTTGGCGCAATCGGGCCGGGTCAGCTTGAATCTCTGTCATGCCCGGTTCAATCTCATACCCAATAGCGATGTCTTTTTCTGTTGCCAGATTTTGAAACAGAGTGAGTGTTTCTTGAATTAACGGGGCCGGCAAAAGCGACTGTGGGAAAATCTCCAGTCGACCGGCTTCAATTTTGGCCAAATCCAGCAAATCGTTCACCATGGTGAGCAGATGATGCCCACTCGTAGAAATATTGTTGATATATTTTGCCTGTTTTTCCGTTAGCTCCCCAGCATAACCTTTTTCCAGCATCTCTGAAAACCCGATAATGGCATTTAAAGGTGTCCGGAATTCATGAGACATATTGGATACAAAAAGGCTCTTACGCTGACTCGCTGTTTCGGCCAGTTCTTTGGCTTGTTTTTCGGCCTCATAAAGCTCAATCTGACACAAAGCATCTCCCAAATTCGTGGTAATTTCTTTGAGTAATACAATTTCTTCATTGGTCCAGGCCCGATTTTTACACTGGTGTAAAACCAGTTGGCCATAAGGCTTCCCACGATAGAAAATTTCTAAAATCAACGCTGCTTGAATCTGATATTTTTCTCGATAGGTTTTCACGTAATCGGGAAAATCCTGGGAGCTGGATGCCTTGAGATAAACCTGGGACGATAGCGGCTTTTGTTTTAAGAAATAGGGAATTTCTTTACTTTTTTGATGTGGGATAAAGGGTTCCTCAACAGGTTGGATCTCAGGTGACGCCAGATATTGGCCTAAGATTTTAATTAGAACCGTTGAGTTTTCTTTTGCGTACTGTTTAATCAGGCAACGGTCAACTTTAAAGTACTCTCCAATGATGTTGACGGCTTGCCGCAAGATTAATTCAAAGTCAAATGACTGGCTCAGTAGCTCTGTAATATGTCGTTTTAAAGCTTCTCGCCTGAGTGAAGTTTGAAGCGCATGCTCGATATGCTTTCTGGGGGTGATATCGGTTATCATGCCCAAAGAGCCTGAAAAACGCCCTTCATCATCATAAAATGGTGTTGCTGAAATCAGGGTCCAGACCGCACTCCCATTTTTATGCTGAAATTTAAAATCGTACTGTTCTTTAATGCCTTGTTTGCACTGTTTTAACTTTGTTTGAAAAAGAGCTTTTCCGGTGTCATCGGTAAAATTAGTTATAAATTGATACAACATCTCTTCTGGCTCATAGCCCAGAATCTCTGCCATTTGACGATTAACATAGGTAATCCTGAAATCTTCATCGACCAGTACAATCCCCTCTCTAGCAGTTTCGACAATTTGACGATATCGAAATTCGCTCTCTCTAATTTTTTCTTCAGCTTGCTTCAGTTCGCTAACATCCTCGGTAAAAACAATAACCCCCACAATATTGCCCAGATCATCCCGATACGGGATTTTATCGGTTTTGACCCATTTTCGAGCACCCTGGGAATCCTGATAAGTCTCAATAATGTTGCGTTTGGCTTGACCAGTGTTGATCACCTCCAGATCATCGAGGTGATATTTTCGGGCATCTTCCAAAGGGTATAAATCGTATGTGGATTTTCCTTCAATCGCTTCAATAGTAAGATCCACTGTTTGTGCTCCTAAGGTATTGGTGCGAAGAATTCGATTCTCTTTGTCTTTTAGCCAAAACATGAGTGGCAGCGCATTTAGTAACACACGATCTTCTGCTTTTACCTGCTGGAATTTATCTCCCAGTACGTGGCCATTGGCAATTTCTGCCTCTAGCTGTGCTTGGAGATTTGTTTGTTGCGAAGTTGTGGTTGTCGTCTGCATTTTTCTGGATATACTCAATGTTAAAACTGGTTTTACTGTAGAAGGTTACCCAACTGCGTAGGTGTCAAAGCACATTGATGAAGCGCGTCGTGATATTATAAAATTCCTGTGCCATGAATTCAAGCTGTTTTTCAAGGTCTTTGCGCTGGGGCATATTCCCACGT
>JANWIO010000038.1 GCA_025449835.1 Vampirovibrionales bacterium | reverse complement strand
TATTAATGGAACCGTTTCACCCAGCAATAACCTAACTTTACTCGCTCTACCACCAGGACTGGTTTATTTTAACGGCCAACCCTATTCAAGAACATCTATTGTCCCTAAATCAACGGCTTTAAGTGCACTCTACCCGATGTTATCAGACTTCAATAATCTCACCAATCCTGCTTATTCAAAATATATTAAACTGGCAAATGCCCTGATTACCCCAGCAACAATTGCTAACCCCATGCCCGTTATTACTCAAAGCAATATTCAGGATGTTAGAGCAGGGATTCAAGATTCAGGCGGCTATATCATTCCCGAGACAGGCACACAACTGCAAGAGCTTGAGCATAAAGTTAAGAAAAAAGAGGATGAATCCGATCATCCCAAAGCCAATGAACAAAATGACTTGGATAAACAATCCAAAGCCGAGTACTGTAGTATTTTTGTCAATTCCATTTATTGCAAAGGAAAATAATCAAACGCCTTTTTGGAGCAGAATGACCCTTGCATCCAGTGAGTAAACCGCCTCATAAAAACAGACTTGATAATATGGGTAAAGGTAAAAATAATACGGAATAGAAAGCTTTTCCACGGTGAACGGGTGTGTTACAATCCCATTGGTCTTATTTTTTAGTGCTGGAGGCTTTTTTAAATGCAAAAATTACCCATCAAGTTTGGAACCGATGGATGGCGTGCCGTTATTGCCGAGCAATTTACCTTTGATAACGTTGAGATTGTGACCCGTGCCATTGCCCAATACATATTGGGTCGCTTTGGGACGGCAAGACATGTAGTCATTGGCTATGATTTGCGCTTTTTGGCTGAAAAATTTGCACACCATGCGGCCAATATTCTTACGGAATACGGGCTTGATGTGGAATTTTCCGATACCTGGCATCCAACACCCGTGATTGCCTATGTGGCAAAAGAACATGAAAGCGCAGGGGCAATGATGTTTACGGCCAGTCATAATCCCCCGGAGTACCTGGGAATTAAATTTATTCCAGAATATGCAGGGCCCGCCTTACCCGATATTACAGATAAAATTATAGCCAATGTGCGTTATTTTGAGGCCCACCCAGACGAAGTTGTGCCCCCAAGCAATGTTTCTCAGCCAGGCACAATTCAAACCATCCACCCCCGTGAAGAATATGTTCTATTTCTCCGAACCCTAGTTAATTTTGACGTTTTAAAAAAGGCTCAAGGCTTAAAAATCTTATACGACCCCATGCATGGGGCTGGACAAGGTTATATTGATTCCCTATTAAAAGATTGCGGTATCCATGTGGACACCCTGCATACGGGGCGTGATCCCTTATTTGGTGGCACCATGCCTGAGCCGAAAGAAGAGTATTTAACAGAGCTCATTCACCGTGTGAAAACAGAAGGGTATAACTTAGGGCTCTCTTCTGATGGGGATGCGGATCGCTTTGGCGTTGTGGACGAGACAGGACATTTTTTAACCGCCAATGAACTTGTTCCCATGATGTTTCGCCATCTCTACAAAAACAAAGGCTATCGTGGCGTTGTTGTAAGAAGTCTTGCAACCTCAAAGCTGCTGGATCGCCTGGCTGAAGTATACGGGGATGTTAAAGTGATTGAAACTCCCGTTGGATTCAAATGGATCGGCCAAGCCATGCGAGAAGAAAACGTTATTATCGGCGGCGAAGAATCGGGAGGCTTTAGTATCCTGGGCCACATTCCCGAAAAAGATGGTGTTTTAGCCGATTTGTTAATTGTGGAAATGATGGCCTACGAAGGTAAACCCATTAGTGAGATTTATGCCGATACCCTCAAAGATGCTGGTATGCGCTTTTTCAATTATGCGCAAAATTATCATTTACCCCAGTCCCAGAAAAATGAAGTTGTTGCGATGCTCAAAACGTTAAAGCCCGGTCAATCGTTTAACGGCCTTGAGATTGAATCTGTGGATCATCGCGATGGCGTCAAATTGTATTTTGGTCCCTATGCCTGGATAACGGTGCGTCCAAGCGGTACAGAGCCTTTATTAAGAGCTTATTTAGAAGCAACAGAGCAAGCAAAATTAGATAAAATAAAACTAGGGCTGGAACAATTATTTTCGGCAAAACCGGCAGTGCACTCATAATAACCTAATTGAGGTACATACCCCTGTTTTACCAGAGACGATCAACCATTCAAATTCTGCGTGAAGGCGCCATCTTATATGGACGTTTCTGGACTTGCTTAACCAAACCCATTATTTACCCCCTTTGTGCCCAGTTGATGGGAATCATTTTTTGGATTGGCTTGGCATATGAGTCGGTTGATTTGCTAACCGCTTATTTCCCTCACCTCAATATCTGGTTGATTTGGATTGTATTTGTATTGGCAAATTTGCCTGGGGTTTATTTATTTCTCAATGGTTTTTACTTGTATATGGTTTGGACCGCAGCACTAAATCTGGTGGTTCGTGAGTTGGCTGAATTAGGCGCTTGTTCTGATATTTCAGGCTATTCATTACGGGTTACCAACCGATCCGTTGATTTTTCGCTGATTTTAACCTTTTTATTTGCGATTGTTTTTGTGCCGTTAGGGATTAGCTTTATGCCCATTGCTTTTGGTGCAACCCATCCGCATTGGTATGTGGTCAGTATGATAATCTCGGTTTTGATGATTGGCTTTGGACTCATTTTATCCGGTATTGCCATGATCTTTTTATCCTTGGTCTTTCAGGTCTTTGCATTTACGCCCGGTTCGGCAGGCGCTTCTATTTTCCGCAGTATTGATTTGGTCAAACACCATATTCTAAAAACCCTGGCTGTCATTCTCGTTGCATTTATTGCCATTCAGTTTGTGATTCCGACTTTGTTGACAGCACTTCTGGATTGGACCCATATAACTGCCTTCATCACCAGTGGCGTTGAACTTGGGGTGCGTTATGTTTTATCAAAATGTGATATCCATGGAACTAACTTTCAAACCCTGCACCCTGTGATGACCAACATTTACACGATGATCACTCACGATCCTCACGGGTTATCTGCACAAATTACGGAAAGTATGATTTATACCTATATTTCGGCCCTGTTATTACCCTTGGGAACCTGTTGGTTTGCCCTGTTGTATGGGGATCTCAAAACAGTGCAGGAGTTAAAAGAAAAACCACCTACTGTCATTGAAGCCGTTCCGTTAAGTTAACCAGCTTGAGGTTTAAAACTATCCGGGTTTGCCGCTTGCCAAGCCCGTTTAAATGATTTAGGAACTCTTTTTTGGAGTAAAGCACTAGGCTGAAGATATTCATAAATTTCATCCAGCAGTTTGAGTTGGGCCGAAGCAACTCGTTTTTCCACATTCCAGGGTTTTACTTCTGATGGGTCTTTTAATCCGGCAGCTGCAATGAGTTCTATAAAGGCAATTATCGTTTCGTGGTGGTAATTATAATTTCGATTTCCTTTTTTCTCCGGATCAAGGCCTTTGACCAGTTCCGGGTCTTGTGTGGCAACACCTGTTGGACATGTATTGGTATTACATTCTTTCGCTTGAATACAACCAATCGAAACCATCATTCCCCGTGCCGAGTTGCACAAATCGGCCCCCCGGGCTAATTTTGAAATAATATCATAGCCATCAACAATCTTTCCCGAGGCAATGAGCTTAATTTTATCTCTTAAACCCGTTCCCACCAAGCTATTATGAACAAATAATAACCCCTCATCCAACGGAACCCCAACAGAGTCAGCAAATTCTCTTGGTGCTGCACCGGTTCCCCCTTCACTACCATCAATGGTAATAAAATCAGGATAAATTTTTTCTTGAAGCATCGCCTTACAGATGGCTAAAAATTCATGCCGATTTCCAACACAAAGCTTAAACCCAACGGGTTTGCCTCCAGAGAGATCTCGAAGTTGTTTGATAAAGTGTAATAGTTCTCTTGGCGTCGAAAAAGCACTATGAGCTGGTGGCGAAATCACATCTTGTCCCAGAGGGACTCCTCTGAGTTTTGCAATAAAGGGTGTTACTTTTTTTGCGGGTAAAACACCACCATGGCCGGGCTTAGCCCCTTGAGACAATTTTAATTCAATCATTTTGACACAGTCTAAAGAAGCTTTACGAGCATACTCCTGAAAATCAAAAGTCCCATCATGCTTACGACATCCGAAATAGCCGGTTCCAATCTGCCAAACCAAATCACCTACATCTTTGAGCTTTTCAGAACCGGGTTTTAAAAATTCATCCAGAAAAGCGTTATAATCAAAGCTTTCATCTTTCATATCAACATCAACACCTAAATGAAAAGGACTGATGCTGCCTTCACCAGTGTTATGGTAGAAGCCACCCATTTTAGCCCCTTTATTTAAGGCAAGAACCGCATTTTTACTTAAGCCACCATAGCTCATTGCAGAAATATTAAAGATAGAGGCAGCATAAGGCTTTTTACAATCCGGCCCCCCAATTAAAATCCTCGGGTGAACTTCTTGGGGCGATAAAGCACCAATTGAGTGGAGTAAAGCTTCAGCCCCCACCGCATATAAGTTACGCTTGGTTCCAAAAGGAGATGTCATGACATCCTCTTTGGCCCGTTCATTAATTTTATCCCGTTGTTCTTTCGTTAAAGGAGCGCCCTCGGTATCAGATTCCCAAAAATATTGTCTCAACTCAGGTCGGATGGCTTCAGCAATCCAACGGATGCGTGAGGTTAAAGGGTAGTTGTATCGCAAAGAGTGTTCTTTTTGAAATGCATCATACACTCCCACCCCAATTAAAGGCAAAGCAACGCCATAAAGCGCAAGAGCTGGCGGAAAAACAATGCCTGTTAACCCAATAGCCCCAACCGTTGTAGCGGATGCCACAAAAAAATTCTTTCGATTTAAGATATGGGGAAATATTTTTTGGGTTTTCCCAGCAAAGGTTAAGCGCGGCTGAGGCAAAGCCTTAAAATCTTGAGAAGGTTTCCGAACAACCCGATGGCTTGAAAATAATGGTGCAGTGGCCCGAATAAACATGAGTGCCCCCATTGATACTCCCAGAATCAAAAAGATTATAGAATAGAGGGTTTTTAAATGAAAGTAAAACTTCGTTAAAATTCGATTTTAAAAATGAATTTCATCTTCTTCAAAATCCGGCGGTTCCAGTTGAATGGTTGAGTGGGTCAGGCCAAATTTTTCTTTGAGAATATCTTGAATTTTGGTAACCAATTGGGGCGTGTATTGTACAACATCATTCACCACAATATGAGCACTTAATGCTTCTTTTCCGCAGGTAATTGACCAGACATGCAGATCGTGAACGGCTTGAATCTCCGGAAGATTCATTAAAGCCGTTTCAATATCGGTAACGCTTAAATGAACAGGGCAGGCTTCTAACAGAATATTTAAAGCCTCTTGCATCAGTTTCCAGCCATTGTATAGTACCAATACCGCAATCAGGATACTAAAAATGGGGTCTGCTTGGTAAAATTTAAAATAAATAATGCAAATACCGGCAATAATGGCTCCTAAGGACCCCACCGTATCTGAAAGGATATGAATAAAAGCACCCCGAATATTGATATTGCTCTGCCCTGCTGAAAACAAGACAGCCGCTGAACTTAAATTAATCACAAGCCCACCTGTTGCAACCCAGGTTAGGATATTCCCTTGAATTTGAGGGGGATGCCCAAGGCGTTGTAGTGCCTCGTAAACAATAAAAAAGGAGATAACCGCCAAGGCAACCCCATTCATAAAGGCTGCAAAAATCTCCAAACGGTAATACCCATAGGTTTTCTGAGGCGAAGCAGGGTGTTCTGAGAACCAGGCTGCAAATAGGGCAAGCCCAATAGCACCAACATCAGTTAGCATATGGCCAGCGTCTGCAATTAAGGCCAAACTGTTGGACCACATTCCTCCGGCAAATTCGACAATCATATATAGGGTGGTTAAACCCAATACAATGCTCAGTCGCCCAATATTGGTTGCAGCGGGAGAAGGGGTATGTGAATGATCGTGTGTATGAGCGTGATTCATATGATAATGAGCTTAGCCTGACAATCGTTTTCTGTCAAAGAAACAAAATGTTTATAACCTCTCTTTCATGGGAAAAATAAAATTAACTCTGTTGGAACAAGTGCCCCGAGATTCTGAAAAATTTTTTATTTCCCGAATCCCGGAGATCCTGTCCCCTTGAGATAAGCCAGTGAATTCGATATAGGAGAGCCGGGTTATATGTACAGTGACCGAACGATTACTTGCCAAGATTGCAGCGCACCCTTTACTTTTACAGCCGACGAACAAGAATTTTACGCACAAAAAGGATTTACCAATGAACCAAAACGGTGTCCTTCGTGTCGGGCAAGCCGAAAGCAAAGCCGTGGTGGTGGCAGAGGTGGCGGAGGTGGCGGATACGGGAGACCTCAGCGTCAGTTATACGACACCGTTTGTGCAGCTTGCGGTTGCCAAACCCAGGTTCCCTTTCGCCCCAGTGGCGACCGGCCGGTTTATTGCCGAGATTGTTATCAATCCTCTTCACGATATTAAATATTTTAGGATTAAATTCAAGAATCCCTGCCATGGCAGGGATTCTCTGCTGATGTCTTAAAACAGAGATTGAATGCGCCTGAAAATTTCAGAAATCTCCATACGATAGAGGAGATAGATCAATTTTTTGATCAAAAACATAAAGTTTCGCATCCCTTTGTCGATAGCTACTGTACGGGGTCTCTATGGAAGGAGAATCTCTGGCAAGGGGTATGCCGTCCCGATCATAAGTTGTCTAAAACTATGAGAGGTCGAGATGCTTCACTCCAATCCAACCCCACAACCCGATGGTCCATTTCAGCCAAGCTCTTCCTTGGTTCCCATTCAGCACGATGTTTCTGCTGAATACCATTTAAAAATGGGGAAAAGTTTATATCACAGTTATTTAGCCCGTTCTCGGCAACAAGATTTAGATGCGGCTGTTCAACATTTTCAAAAAGCCGTTGAAATAGAACCCAACATGGCCGAAGCCTATGTGCAATTGGCCAGTGCTTTGTGGGATCAGGGTGCCATTAATTTGGAATTGGCCCAATTTTATTGCGAAACCGCATTGAAATTAGATGAAAAACAAGCCGATGCCAATTTGTTCTTAGGATACTTTTTGCAACGAGCCGGCTTTTTAGAAGATGCATTAGCGCAATATAACATGGCCGTTAAAAAGAATTTTTGGCGTTCGACTCGTTCACGCATTGCCATGAGTAATATTCTGCTAAAACAAGCTGTCCAAGTTGAGTCAAAAGGGCTCCAATTGGTCTTGGCAGCGAGAGGTGTTTCCCAATTTTTGGTGGGATGCGCATTTTTACCTTTAGACAAACAAACCTGCTTTTTATTAAAAGAAGCCTTTATGGCTGATGCACAAGTTTATTCGTTAAATTGGCTATCAAAAGGGCTTAAAAGTGTCAAATTACACACCCTGGCTCGAAAAGTGTATGCCTTAGGCACTCGCTTAATGCCTCAAGAACCTTTGTTCTATCACATGCTTGGGGATGATTATCTTTATGAGTTAAAAGACGCTCAAGAAGCCATCTATTGGTATACACGGGCACAATCACTCGATCCCCATAATTTGAACCTGTTGAAAAAATTGGGGAAGGCCTACACCCAAGCCAATGAAACCTCAGCCGCCTTAAGCACCTATACAAAAGTGGTTGAAATCGGTGGTGATGACTTTGATACGTTGTATCAAATGGCCCAAATTTACACAACAGAAGAAGCTTATTTTAAAGCCTTGTATTACTTTAAAGAAGCCGAAAAGTTTCAGCCGCATTATCCTTATTTACACAGTAATATTGCCTACATTCTCTTTAAAATGGATGATGTAGAAGGGGCCTTTGAAAAATATAAAGCTGCTTTTGAGTACGGAACTGAGCCTATTTGGCTGTCAACAGTGGCTCAGACCTTAGGAACTATCTGCTATCAGGTATTTGAAGATACAGAACAAGCGCTGGAATATTTTCAACAGTCTCTACATTTTAATCCTGAAAACGAAGACACCATGGCAATGGTAGCCGATCTGTACTTTGAAGCAGGTCACCTGGAACAAGCACTCACGGCATATCAAACCCTGTTACAAATGGTACCGGATAGTGCGGATTGCTACAGCAATATCGGGTATATTTTGTGGCAAATGGACAAAAACCATGCCGCCATAGACGCTTATTTAACGGCCATTTATTATGATGCAAACAGTTATATTGCGCATAACAACTTAGGGGTTATTTACCTGGATGAAGCGTCTGCCCCTGACAAAGCCTTACCTCTTTTTGAAAAGGCATTGTCCTTAAAATCAGACTATACATTGGCTTGCTTCAACATTGGCCGGGCACTTGAAGTAATGGGAAAAACCCTGGAGGCTGCAGAGTTCTATAGCCAAGCTTTATCCTTAAATCAAAGCAATCCAGAGTTAGAGGATGCTGAAATACAAGAATATTTAGACCATTTATTTGATTAACTCAAAAACGCTTTCACAAGTTCTTCTCTCCCCTGTTTTTCCAAATATTACACCAGAATACCCTCTGGTGTTTTTTTTTGAAAAACGCAAAGTAAGAAAGTACGAAATAAGGTGGATTATTTTAGAATCTCAATAGCTGTCTCACTGTATTCAAGGACCCGTGAGCTGACACTCCCAAGAAGCCAACTTGTAAACCGGCCTCCGGTGCCACGAGCCCCCATCACAATCAGGTCAATGTTATTTTTTTGGGCTTCTTGCATAATCTGTTCCGACGGATCCCCCAAATTAAAATAAGCATCCGTCACGGTATAGCCAGCCTTTTCAAAGGCTTCACGAAACCCTTCCAGAAGTTGGGTGGCTTCTCCCTTCATGGCATGCTCCAGGGCCGTGTAGTTTACATACGGCTCTACCATAGGCAGAATATAATAATTAACGGAGACCGCAGAGAATAACGTGATTTCGGTGTTTTCCGTCGGTAAAAACTGCATTAAATCAGTGGCAGCCTTTTGACTTTGAGCAGAAGCATCTGCAGCAAAAAGCACTCTCAGTTTTTCACTGCTTTTGGGCGGTTTTTTAAAAACCAACACAGAACAGGGGGCATGGGTTGTAATGGCATAACTGCTTGAACCAATCCGCCATCCCCGCGGACGATCCTGAAAATCATCCATTCCCAACACCAAAATATCGGGAGCTTGGGTTTCCACTTGATGTAAAATCCCTTCTTCCACGTTTCGAGCATCCTGAATGAAAACCCGATTCTCTAGCGCAAAGTTGTGAGACGCCAGCACTTCACTGTATTGATCAAATGTCTTATTGACGATGCGAACCGTCTCTTGCATCGCTTCCTCGTCGAGAGCCGAAAACTTTTTATCGGATGTTTTAGACTGAGGAAGAACATGGAGAAAGCTACAAATACTGTGGTGTGGATTTAAATAACGATGCAGGTTTTGGACAACCATATCGGAATGTTCTGTCGCATCCAATGCCACCAATACTTCCATCAGTTCAGGCACATCTTTACGGGTGGATGCAGTTTTTTCCGAAGTCAATTTTTGCGGGGACATAAGCTTTCTCTCCATTTTCTACTTTCAGTTATTAACGTACTTGAAATAAATACCCTTTACATTCGTATTTTGGACAATAAAGGACAATAAACTTTAGGACATTATACCGGTCTTAAACCCTTGAGCCCGGTAGAGTGGAAGGCTGGTGGAAAATAATTTTGATTGCAATTTTTTGTTAAATTCTTCGGAAAAGTGTTGATTTTGCTTTTGAGGGTGGTTATACTATAACAAGTAAAGTAGAAGGTAAATTTAAAGGATTGCTGTTGTGACACAAAAGACACTTGATCGGTTGACTGAGAATCTGAATCGTTTGATAAACGACGAGATCCATCAGTTAGAATCTCCAGTGGAGCGAGCAATGGCTTTGGTGGGAGATAAATATTCTTTCCAGATTATCCAAATTTTAAGCCAATTTGGTCGCCAACGCTTTGTCGAACTCGAAGCTCAGGTAACGGGAATTTCTCCCCGAACCCTATCCGCCAGGCTAAAGCACCTGGAACGATATGGCTTAATTGACCGACATCAGTTTCCAACCATTCCGCCTCGGGTTGAATATGTGTTGACCGATAAAGGAAAAGGTATGAAACCGATTTTGGATGCCATTGAGTCCTGGGCTGATGAATGGTTCCCATACCACGCAAATCGCTAAGGTTTTTGGATTTTTAAGCTCGCAATCGTCCGCCTTGATTAAAGCGGACGATTGGTTTTCAGAGAAAATTTTTAAAATTTTCTCAAAAACAGGCAATTTTCGGGGACCTGATTTTTTAATTTGTTCTAGGTAGACTATAAACAAGATAATGGCGCAAAATAACAACTGAGGATTTTAGGCATGTTCCATTTAGACGGTTTAGCTGGAGATACGATTTTTTCAAAAGGGCATGGATACACGTATGACGATTTTATCCTATTGCCAGGGCATATTGACTTTGATGTGAATGAAACGGAGCTTGAAACGAAGTTAACACGCCAAATCACGCTGAAAAACCCCTTAACTAGCTCTCCAATGGACACCGTCACCGAATCTAAAATGGCCATCACAATGGCATTGCTCGGTGGGATTGGGTTTATCCACTACAACAACACCCTCGAAGAGCAAGCCGAACAGGTTCGCCAAGTAAAGCGGTTTAAAAATGGTTTTATTGCTGAACCCATTGTCTTAAGTCCCCAGCACCGCATTAAAGATATAGATGAGATTAAAAGAACATTGGGATATTCCGGCATTCCGATAACAGAAGACGGCAGTTTAGGCTCTAAGTTGATTGGTATTGTGACCAGCCGGGATATTGACTTTGTACAAGACCGAGAGAAGCTTTTAAGCGAAGTGATGACAACCGATTTGGTCGTAGCCAATGAAGGAGTCTCCCTGGAAGAAGCGAATAAACTCCTCAGAAGCAGCAAAAAAGGAAAGCTTCCAATTGTTGATAAAAATTTTCGATTGGTATCTTTAATTTCACGGACAGACTTGCTGAAAAACCGAGATTTTCCATTTGCTTCAAAAGATAACGACAAGCGTCTTCTGGTTGGCGCAGCTGTTTCTACTCGAGAGGCAGATCGCGATCGCCTGGATGCATTGGTTAAAGAGGGCTTAAATGTTGTGGTGATTGACTCTTCTCAGGGAGATTCGGTTTATCAAACGGAAATGATTGCCCATGTGAAATATCACTACCCAGAATTACAAGTGATTGCAGGAAATATCGTCACAGCCTCTCAAGCAAAACATTTAATTGATGCAGGGGCAGATGCATTGAGAATTGGCATGGGAGCGGGCTCCATATGTACCACCCAAAAAGTAATGGCGGTGGGTCGGCCTCAGGCAACAGCCGTTTATCAGTGTGCAAAATACGCAAAAGATTTTAATGTTCCTGTAATTGCAGATGGTGGCATTGCCAATATCGGCCATATTATGAAAGCCTTAGCCCTAGGCTCCTCCTGTGTTATGATGGGCGGAATGCTGGCGGGTACAGAGGAAGCGCCTGGTGAATATTTTTACAAAGATGGCGTCCGACTGAAGAAATATCGGGGCATGGGGTCAACAGAAGCCATGAACGATGGGGGTGCCAAACGATATTTTGCCGATCGAGAACGAATTAAAGTGGCCCAAGGGGTCTCTGGCTCTGTAGTGGATAAAGGGTCCTTGCTGAGCTATATTCCGTATTTAATTCAAGGGATACGCCAAGGTCTACAAGATATCGGTACTCGAACGATTCCAACAGTGCATAAATCTTTGTACAGCGAAGAATTGCGTTTTGAGCTCAGAACCCATGCTGCTCAGGCTGAAGGGGATGTGCATCACCTCTACAGCTATGAAATGGAAATGGTTTAGTCTTTAGACGGGATTTCTTTTCGATAAAACAGCCCTAAAAGCTCTTCAGGTTTCCGACTTTCAACCGAGTTTAGCGCAGGAAAAAGTTCAGCAATCTCAAAATAGGGTGAAAACAGACTAATAATCTCCTCTCGATCCGTTTTATACGGCGGGCCATCTGGCTCAGAATGAGCCCAGAAAAGCCCAATATAAGTTCCCTTTGGCTTTAAGAGATGAAAAACGGCTTGAACATACGGCTCTCGTTGAGAGGGTGGAATGGCACAGAAACATGTATGCTCCAAGACATAATCAAATTGTTCATCAAAACGTCTATCAAGATTAAAAATATTGGCGTGAACAAACCGAGCCCATTCTCCATACCGAGCTGTAGCAGATTGAACCGCCTCTACGGCATAGTCAAACCCCGTTACATCAAAATTCTGCTGCCCAAAAAACCCTGCGTCATGGCCATGGCCACATCCAACAACAGCCATTTTCCCCGGTTCTAGTGTTCTTCCTGATAACAATGAAACAAAAGGCGGAGCCGCTTGACCTAAATCCCACGGGGTTTGGTTTTGTTGATATCGAGAGGCCCAAAATTCGGGATTTTCACTACTTATCGGATCTGTTTGCATTATTTTTCACCTCATTATTGAAAGTTTAGGAGATAAAGCGGCCAATAACCATAAAGAATTCATTAATCCTCTGATTGTAGGACTTCAGTTTAAGGTATTTCTGTCGAAACCCTCAATACCACAGAAAACTGGAAGGATAAGAGGGGAATGTTACCAAAACGCTGTAGTCATTGCCATAAAATTTTTACACCAAATCCCACAGGACTGTCGACTGTTTTTTGCGAACCATGTGTGAGGCTCTGCGAAGAGGCTTATACAAAAGTTCTTCGATTTCAGGGCAATACGAAACTGTCGATGAACGATATGATTATGAAATTAAAAATTCCAAGAGCCTTTGTTTATCAACTATTTGCATTGGGACGATTTTCAGAGGACTTATCAACCCGAAATATTTCAGAATCCTCAAAAACATGCGTTATTTGCCATCATGCCTTGGCGCCTTCCGAGGATGTTTATTGTGCAACGTGTAACACCGTCGTTCAAAAGCGGATGCACGTAGAATTTAACCAAGTCTCTGCCTCAGAGCCCATTGCCAAAGCCCTTGGAGCAAAAAATAACGAGCAACGGCGCTCTCTCAGAGAGCATCATTACGGGCTCGGCCGAAGCTTTCAATAAAAAATGATTCTATAACCAGACTTAAAGGTTTGAATGTAACTCGATCTTTAAGTTCTCAAGCTTTAAGCGTTTGTAAATCCTTGGTTAAAGTTGTAATTGCTATAATAAGGGTTTGAATATCCTGTGACAATAGCTGGATTTACAGGATTTCTGCTCATGGCCCAGGCCTGACCCGAGGCTTGAGTCCCCATGAGGCCTGCATTGGCATTACCACCTTCCCACCCAACACCGGTTTCAAAGATACCATAGGGTGTTCGTAAGTAACTGCCACTGCCATACGTGCTTTGGGGGGTATTGGGATCACCTTGGCCCTGTAGAAACAGTTTTCCTGCACCATCTGAAACCAAGTTATAGCGGTTGGCGTATCCACCACCGCTTTGTGAAAAAGTTTGGGCAATACCGGGGATAACATTGGGTGAAACGGAGCCAAAGAGGCTGGGATCACCAAACAAATTAGGGGAACTATTTCCACTGGCGCCATTTGCACCAGGGGCAGATCCTGCACCATTAAAGGGGAATCCACTTCCAAATCCAGGTACACTACCACTTCCACCAAAGGAAGGAGCGCCACCAAAACCACCGCCAAAGGGTGCGTCTTGCTGGCCGCCAAAGAATCCAGGTGGCATTACATTATTGGGGGCATCCCACGGTGTTCCATATAAGGGGCTATAAGGATTTGTTTGACCAAAAGTGTTCATACCCAATTGGTCTAAATACTGATTGGAGGTTGCAAATGGAGAAGCCTCGCCTAAACCATTCACAGTGTTGGCGGGGGTTGCAGAAAATCCTGGCGCAAAGGGCACCGATGTGGATACACCGGCTGGTCCCATTTGTACAGTTCCGGCCCCTCTTACATAAGCCTGCCCCATACCAAACGGACCGTTTAAACTAGCGGTCCCTTCCGAGATGGGGTATTGAGGTGCTTGTACCTGCGGGCTATAACTGTTCTGATTTCCAGTAATATTGCCTGAAATATAAGGCATGACGCAAAATCTCCATAACTCTAAATATCCTATGTTTGTATAAAAACAAATATTTAGTTTTTTGTGCTGAAAAGATGCCCAAAACCGTTCAAATATTAATAAATTGTAAAGAAACCAGTGCACTCCATTATTTACGATGTTTAGCCTGTTTCAAGAGCAGCAATTACCCTTGAGCCTCTGTTGTCAAGTTATTCCAAATTGTTTCTAGAAGATACCTAGTAATTCACTATATTACTATTTATGTAAAAAACAACTTAGATCACAGTTCTTTAATCTTTCAGAAAAACCATCACAAATGATTTAAAAAATGTTTTTAAATATATGTAGGTTAAATACAAAGGGGGCAGTAAAGCAACAAAGATAGAGGGGGTAAAAGGTGAGTGAACAGAGGGATGAGCTGGTCAGGTTGCGGAAAAAGTTGCCTGATGGCTATTCAAAGATAGATCGACGTTATCAAAACTCTAAAAATTTCTTGATTGATCAATTACGCTCTTCAGAAAGCGTGAACGATTTTCGGTCGGTGAAACAGGCCTTGTTCCGTTCAACAGAGTTTAGTGTTGCACAACGAACGTTTCAGTTTGCACGGGTTGCTGTTTCAGCACGACATGATTCATAAAGCTTAACGATAAAGGGGACCGAGGGATATTTACATTGATTCGAGAAGCGATGAGGTGATTTAGAGGGGAAATCATCTCAACGGAAAGATACCGGCAGTTGTTCACTCAGCTGCCGTTTTAATTTGCCCATAGCTGCTTCTATTTCTTGTTCTGTTAAGGTTTCCGTCGGCGATTGTAAGGTAAGGCGGTATGCCAAACTCCGATAACCATGCTCTAATTGAGTACCCCGGTACTCATCAAAGAGTTGGATTTCTTGAAGTAAAGGTTCTTGCGTTTGACGTAAGGCAGCAACAACTTGCTGATGCGTAACCGTATCCGGTGCTGAGAAGGCAATATCCCGTCTAACGGAGGGAAATGCTGCCGCTGATTCCACAGCCAAGACTTCCGGTTTCTTTTGAAGATGTTCGTACAAAACTTCAACGTTGATTTCAAAGAGATAAACAGCCGATTTGAACTTTAATTCTTCTTGTAAGGCAGGATGTAGTTTGCCAACGAAGCCGAGTTCTATTTTTCCCAACTTAATTTTGGCGGTTTGTCCGGGGTGTAAGGCATTTAAGGTAGATTCTTGGACCCATCGGCATTGTTGTTTCACATTTAAATGATCCAACAGATTTTCGAGGACACCTTTGATGGTGTAAAAATCGGTTTCCAACTGTTGGTGCCAAATCCCCTGGCGTGGACTATTCATAATTAAACCGCTGAGATGCAGTGGTTCATCAATCCCAGCGTCTTTCTCCTGAGCCAGCCGTCTTTTGAAATAGGTTTTGCCCAACTCAAACAACCAGATTTCTTCATTGCCTTGCGCTTGATTGTATTTGGCGATTTCTAGCAGGTTTGGAAGAATGCTTTGCCGTAAAAACGTATGATCTTGAGATTGCGAGTTGGTGACAGACACCGTTGATGCTAGATCTTGAGAAAAACCGGTTCGTTGAAGAAGCCCTTCGCCAATAAGTGAGTGGGTGGCCACTTCAGAGAGCCCAGCCCCTCTTATATTCATGCGAATCGCTTTTAACAGCCGAGATCGAAAACTTTGAACCGGCGCAATCGTATCTTTGGGAAGGGTGTAAGGAATGGCATCGTACCCATAAATACGGATAACTTCCTCGATGAGATCGATTTCCCGGTAAACATCCTGGCTTCTGAATGAGGGAACCGTAATAAGACGTTGATCTGGGTCGCCAGTAGGTTTTATTTCAAAGCCCAAGGGCTGCAAAATTGCCTCAACGTCTTGTGCCGAAATCGCAAGACCTAAGATTCTAGCCAGCCGACTTAAAGAGAAGGGGATCTCCAGTTTTTCATGCCGACGGTGGTCATCTTCGGTCAAGCTCTTAAAGCTTGCCTGAGCATATTTTTCAAGAAGTTCAATGGCTCGATGCAATGCAAGTTGACATGTAAGCGGATCCACACCCCGTTCAAAGCGAGCAGAGGACTCTGTTCGAATCCCAACGCTTCTGGCACTCCGTCGGTTACTAGCTGGTGGAAAAAACGCAGACTCTAGAAACACCGTTGATGTTGATTCAGAAATTTCGGTTTCCTCGCCCCCCATCACCCCACCCAGTGCCACAGAATGATCGTTAAACGTGACAACCACACTTTGGCCCATAAGTTGGCGATTAACACCATCTAAAGCAAGAAACGTTTCATTGGGTTTGGCATAACGCACATTAATGGTCCCTTGGGAGCCAAGCTTTTGAATATCAAAGGCATGAAGGGGTTGACCAAACTCTAGCATCACGTAATTAGTGATATCCACCACATTATTAATGGCTCGGATCCCAGCATTCACTAGGCGTTGCCGCATCCAATCGGGACTTTCACCTACCTGAACGTTCTCTAAAACAGCACCTCCGTAATATCGACAGATACCAGGCTCTGTCAGTTGGATCTGATAGTTACTGTCGGACGATGACGAAAAAGCTTTTGGCTGGAGACCTTTAAAGGGGCGCTTAAACAAGGCAGACACTTCTCGTGCAACACCCAACATCGACATTAAATCACCACGATTGGCATTGGGCGTCACATCCAACACCGTATCCGGCTTCAATTGCAGTACTTCTTTTAAGTCTTTGCCCAAATCCGCCTCTTCCGTAAGGTCATTAATAGGCCAGATGCCGTCGCCCTGCCTGGTGTATTGCTCATCGAGCCCTAATTCTTCCAAAGAGCAAATCATCCCAGTGGATTCAATGCCTCGGATTTTAATGGGTTTCAGTTCAAAAAGCCCGCCCTCTTTTCGATTAATCACTTGGGCCCCGATTTGAGCGTAAGCAATCCGCATTCCTGGGGCAACGTTGGGCGCTCCACACACAACCTGATTCTGTCCTTTAGCGCCCAGATTTACCTGAACCAGGCGCAAGCGATCCGCATTGGGATGCGGAGAAACGGTTTCAATTTTTCCCACGATAACACCCGAAAAAATGCCACCCACCGTTTCAATGGTTTCCACTTCCAACCCAGCATTGGTTAAGGCTTCAGCAATGGTTTCGGGTTGGAGCCCGTCCAAATTCACATATTCGTTGAGCCACTCCAGAGAAACACGCATTTTAGTCTGTCCCTCGAAACTGTCTTAAAAAGCGGGCATCATTGGTATAAAACATCCGCAGGTCTCGAATAGAGTATTGAAGCATTGCCAAACGTTCAATCCCCATCCCAAAAGCAAAACCGGTGTACCGATCCGTATCTAAGCCAACCCCTTTTAACACATTGGGATCCACCATACCGGCTCCCAAAATTTCAAGCCAACCGTGATGACCACAAGTTCTGCAACCAGCACCATTACAAAGAATACATTGGACATCTACTTCTGCACTCGGTTCTGTAAAGGGAAAAAAGCTATTTCGAAAGCGTGTTGGACGTTCTTTTCCAAAAAACAGCCTCACAAACTCGTGCAAAATGCCTTTTAAGTCGGAAAAAGTTGTTTTTTCATCCACCAACAACCCCTCAATCTGGTGAAACATAACCCCTTTTCGGCTACTCACTTCTTCATTTCGATAAACCCGTCCAGGGGCAACCACCCGTAGCGGCGGCTGGTGACACTCCATGTACCGAATTTGCGCATTGGAGGTTTGACTTCTTAAAAGAACATTCGAAGCGACGTTGGTATAAAAGGTATCTTGCATATCCCGGGCCGGGTGATCCGGTGGAAAATTTAAAGCTTCAAAATTGTAGTATTCGGTCTCAACTTCCGGGCAAACGTTATCATCAATGGCCGAAAACCCCATGCCCTGAAAAATATTCACGATTTCTTCCGTCACCAAGGTTAAGGGATGGAGTTGCCCCATCGGCAAAAAGGTTCCCGGCATGGTCACATCCAGGGTTTCCTGAGATATTTGAGCCTCTAAGGCTTCATGTTTGAGTGAACTTAAGCGCTTCTGAATGAGAGCCTCAATAGCATCACTCACTTCATTGGCAAAGGCACCCACGAGCGGGCGTTCAGATTCTGCAATATCCTTAACGCCGCGTTTAATTGTGGTGAGACGACCTTTACGCCCTAAAAAATCAATGCGCAAATCCTCAACTTCTTTTAGCGAAAGGGCTTTTGCTAAAGCTTCTTCAGCTTCATGTTGAAGGCTGGAAAGTTGTTCTTTTAAATCGTGACTAACTGGACTCATGGCCTGATTACTTTATAATAAATGCCTTGCAATCACAAGTCTTTGGATCTGGCTGGTACCTTCTACCAACTCCGTCGACTTGGCGTCTCTAAAATACCGTTCTACGGGGAAATCTTTGGTGTATCCATAGCCGCCAAAAATCTGAACGGCTTGATTGGCTGCCCGCATTGCGGTTTCCGAAGCCCACAGTTTGGCCATAGAAGCTTCCTTTGAAAAAAGCCTTCCTGCATCTTTGAGACGTGCTGCATGATAAACCAGATGTCGGGCCGCTTCAATTTCAACGGCCATATCCGCCAATTTAAACTGAATTGCCTGAAAATTCGCAATGGGTTGACCAAATTGTTTGCGCTCTTTAGCGTATTTTAAGGAATCGGCCAAGCAGGCTTCAGCAATCCCCAAGGCCATAGCCCCAATGCTAATCCGACCCGCATCAAGGCTATTCATAAAGATCTTAAAACCTTGTTCCGGATCTCCAAGCAGATGTTCTTTTGCAACCTGGACATCCTCAAAAACCAACGTCCCCCAATCAGAACCTTGGATCCCCAGCTTCTCGTCGGCTTCTTCCACTTTAAAGCCAGGCATCCCTTTTTCCAAGATAAAGGCCGAAAGCCCTTTGGCATCAGCTTTTTCTTTGTTCGTTCTGGCGGTAGTCACAAAAATGTCGGCGATATGAGCATTGGTAATAAAAATTTTGCTACCATTTAAAACATAATGGCCATTGGCAGGCTCTGCTTTGGTCAGACCGCTACCGGCATCTGACCCGGCATTGGGTTCGGTTAAACCAAACGCTGCAATTTTCTCGCCTGAAATGAGTGGTGGCAGATATTTTTGTTTTTGAGCTTCATTGCCGAAATTAAAAATGGGAAGAATGCCGACCGTTGTGTGGACACTTAACGTAACTGCAACAGAGGCTGAGGCCTTCGCCAGTTCCTCAATCACCAAAAGGTATGAAACAGAGTCCGAATCAAGACCACCATAGGCTTCAGGAAACTGAATCCCGGTAAAACCCAAATCTGCCATTTTTTTCCAAAGTTGGCACAGAATCGAATGATCCTGCTCAAGTGCTTTGGCCACGGGCTGAACTTCACTAACCGCAAAGTCACGGGCCAATTGTTGGATACTTTTTTGGTCATCGGTTAATAACATCTGCTTGACGAACTCTGGAGACTCAACGCATAATCCAAAAGGGATTGGTTCAATTGTAACGTGAAAATTGATGGATGGACAATGCGTGATCTCATCGCTATTTCGGGGAAACAATATGCTGGGAAAGACCAACTGGCAGATTTTTTATTAAAGGAATTGGTCGGCTTTTACAAAATGCCCTTGGCCAAAGCCATTAAAGCAGAGTTTGCAGAGCTCTACAATTTAACCCCTGCCCATATTGATGAGAAAAAAGCCGTTTATCGGACGGGTTTAATTACGTTGGGGCAACGCCGAAGACAACAAAATCCAGATTATTGGATTAAGCGGGTCCTTCAGACAGAAGGCGCTAAAATCATTTCAGATGTTCGGATGCGCCGAGAATACGACTATTTTAAAATGCACCACGCCTTTATGATTCGCATTGAAGCGGATCGAGATGTCCGGGCAGAGCGCGGCAAGCTGGTTCAGGAGAATGATCCGACAGAATGCGAATTGGATGACATTGAACAGTGGGATTTTGTGGTGAACAATAATGGCGACATAAAAGCGCTCCAAAAGCAGGCCCAAGACATTGCCACTTTAATTCGAGAAGAAGCTTTAAACCGCTCATAAGCTTTTGCCTTAATCATCTAGACCATTGTTTTTGTATTTTCCATAAGGGGCAGTGAAAAACAGATTTAGTTTTTCAGCCTGGATGAGGGTGTCTATCTTTTTATCCTGATGATTTAAGATATAGGAGGCAATACCCCTGGTTTGAGGATAGCGAGCGTGGCATAGCGCAATGAGTGCCAAATCTTTTTCAGCAACCTTATCTTTTAAAAGAAGATTATAAAACGTCAGATCAACATCACTGCCTGTCGTCTGCTGAAGGGCCTTAATCTTCATCTGGGCATAGGCATCTTGAGGAATATCAATGCTGACCTTCCCCCTCTCCACATAATACGCCTCTGCCGAAGCAAAATTTGCGATAGCGCCCAATACAAGAACAAAAAGAATCCAGATGATCCAAAGTTTTGTCAACATCATTGCCCCCTCTAGCTCTCCCACCTTCATACTAAATTGTTGGTTCAGAAGAGAAATAGCCGAACAGGATAATCTTAGGCTCCTTTTAGAAAAACTTTGCGCAGAGATATTTTCATCAGTCACTGCTCTAATATATGATGGACCATAACATTGTGATGAAAGGAGCATTTTATGGGACATTTTCTGAAGTATCAGGGGTTGATCGGTTTGTGTGCAATAGCCTTGCTTTTAGGGGGCTGTTCACATCAATCGTCTTCAACAACTTCATCCGCAGGAAATCAGGCTCAATCTTCCCCTTCAACAAGTAAAGTGGTGACCAATGCTGCCAAAATTCCTGTTACTTCAAGTGTATCGCCTCAAGATGCTTCGTTGGCTATGGGAAAACAGCTTTTTGACACCAATTGTGCCGTATGCCACGGGCAACACGGAGAGGGAAAGCCAGCCATGCTTCAAGGACATAAAGTCAGGTTCGATAACCCTAATTTCCAGAAGAAACTCACCGATCAAAAAATTAAACAGACCATTCGTACTGGCAAAGGGATTATGCCTTCATTTGCTTCGACATTTAATGAGAAACAGCTAAATGAACTGGTGAAATACGTTCGCTCCCTTGGACAAAAAAGCAGTTAAGTTAAACGAATCAGGGAGGGGTGTTTGAGGGAAGGGAACGGACCCTCATTACAGACAAATCTACCTCTACCAGATAAATTTTAATATTTAACGATTTTGAATGTAGCTTTTAATAGCTTCAGCTAGGTTTTGAACGACTTTATCCTGATGGCCAGTGTCTAAACAACGCTCCGCATCTTCTGGATGGGTCAGAAATCCCAATTCAAGGAGAATGGCTGGCATTTCCATCACTCTGCAAACATAGAGACTGTCATATAAGACCCCGTAGTCTGCAAATTCCGTGCCAGTCACTAGGGCGGTTTGCAATTGCCGCGCCAATGGCAATGCAAACGAATGGTAATAATAAGTTGAAACCCCGTGTTCTGTCATCGGATCACGTCCATCCGGCAAGGCATTGTGATGCAGGCTTAACAATAAATTGGCTTTGGCTGAAATGGCTTTGGCTACTCGATGCGCCAAGCTCACCGACTCATCTTGGTGCCGGGTAAGGATTACTTTAAGCTGCGGAATCTGGCTTAAAGCGTATTGAAGCTTTAACGCCATTGTGAGATTCAGGTCTTTTTCAGGAGTCCCATCGGGCGCAGTCGAGCCGGTTTCATCGCCCCCATGGCCAGGATCAATCACAATCACAAATGGGACTTCACGAGATTTTGCGGTTTTAATGGCATACACCAAGGCGTGTTGGGTTTCGTCATATTGGGGATAAATACCCTCTAAAGGCGTATTGAGCCGCACTTCAATTGCCACAGTTTCTGGCGAGGTCTGCGTCCATTGAATCTGCTCTAATCCGAGATTTTGGATCTGTGGGTGATAATGAATAACATCACAACAAGAAACGACACCATACAGAGTGATTAAAATTTTATCGGCCTCTAAGACAATGTCATAAAGAACCGCTCTGCCAATTGGAATGATAAGACGAAACCCATCCGCATCCACCTGCGTTTGTATGCAGTGAATCGGGAGGACCAACGGATAAACCGGTGTCTCTTGCTGTTGGATATCTTGCTTTAAAACCCACAAGTGGTCATTGTGATTGAGCCGGACTTTATAAAAGTCCCCTTCAAATCCCGTTATTTCAACAGCTGTTCCACTTAATAAAGGGGTTCTTCGAGCCCCGTTGTTGGGCTGCGTTCGAGTAATAGCATTGGCTGTTGTTACCACACCATGAAGCCGATTACCACCGGGTAAAATCGAAAGCGTTCCCTGCGCCTCAAATGTTAAATGCCCTTGTTGATACGCTACGATGTATTCCACAGAGAGATCAGGCATTGAAGACGTTGTGGAAGGAACATGAACATAAGCAGCATATTGTATCCCTTGGGGCCAAGGCTCCTTCACTTGATGCAATTGCCCAAAAACACCTTCTCGACTATCTATTTCTTCAGAAATAGGAAAAAGTTCAATGGGATGGCTCATGAGCCAATCAATTCGACCCATTACTTTTGCATTGGGAGGTGCCAGACACATGAGTAAAATAATTTCTCCCGGTAAAATACCCACATTTTGGGATGGAAAGGCAAAGGGAGCATAAAATTCCGGCTGAGCAGGCAACTCTGAAATTAAAGGGGGCTTCTTATACTTGATGAAAAGCGATTTTGTTTCAACGGTGTCGTCATTTTTTTGTTCAGAGAGGTTGAGAGGGTTATCCCCTGGTTGAAGCACAATACGATGAGCAAAAAAACCTTGCTTCGATAAAGGTAATTTAGCGCCATTGAGTGCCAATGTTGATCCCAGTTCGACAGAGCCAATGAGAAAGGTGTTGTTTTCAAAGGTTTCATACTGATCAGGAGGGTAAACCAGCCGCATGGCGCACCTCTTCTAATAATTTCTCAACCATGCCCTGGGGATCGGCAGATTCTAAAATTGGGCGACCCATCACCAAATAATTTGCACCGGCCGTAATGGCTTCAGCCGGAGTCATGACCCGTTTTTGGTCTTGGGTTGGCGAACCTTTGGGGCGAATACCGGGGTTCACCAGACAAAATTGATTATCCAACTGTTTCCGCATCGCGGGGTTTTCCTGGGCACTACACACAATACCGAATAAGCCATTTTGCTGAGCAATTGTGGCAAGATGAAGTCCCCATGGTGAGGGCGTATTACTCAGTTCTGGGTAAACTTCTTGAAGGGCCAGGGTATCCAAGCTGGTTAATGCCGTAATGCCTAAAAGTTTTGTCGATGTCTCTTGTATCATCCCTTGTGCTGCTTTAAGCATCGCACTGCCGCCGCTAACATGAATGGTTAAAAAGCTTGGATTCAGGACTGCAATACTTTCACATGCTTTGGCCACCGTGTTGGGAATATCGTGAAGCTTTAGGTCTAGAAAAACCGATCCGCCTTCTGCCTGGATTTGTCGGATAATTTCAGGGCCTTCTTTGTAAAAGAGCTGCATACCCACTTTAAAGATATCAATTTTGCCACAAAACTGCTTGACCCAGGGAATGGCCGTACCTGCGGTGGGCAAATCAAGGGCTAAGATAATGGGGGAATACGGTCTCATGCAGTCTCCAGATACTGACGAAGGGGTAAAAAAATAAGTGCTTAAAAATAGTATAAGGCGAAAATGAGCCAAGGCGATTACAAACGAAGTCAGCTCAGCAATATGTATGAATGAACCTGCTTAAATCGGCCCCAGCAAGTGTTACAAATATTACACAGGATTGATTATTTTAAATACTTATATTAATTTTGATTTTTCAGATAAAAAGAATTGCTTTAATCAGCCCCCAAGAAGGAGAATTTTTTATGACGATACGCCCCGTTTCATCTTCGGTACAATTTGGTGCTGGACGATTCCAGAAATTTATCCGTAAAGCAACACTGGGAGCTACTTTAGCCGCTGGAATACTGGGGGTTTCAGGATGTTCTCCCCAGGTTAAAAGTTACTGGTCTGGCACATACACAAACCTTCCAAAGCCACCTGCAAGTGCCAGAGCGCAACTTAGCATTTCAACAGAAGAAGATGGCACCGTATTTATTACCTATATTACGTGGAATGGGGATAAAAATAGATTTGAACGGAAAGACACACACTACACGACGACAACTTTGTCACCTGGCACATTCTCTGAAGCAGGTGGCTATGTGCAGGAAGTGAGAAGCGGTGAAGTTCTTGCCGGCGGAATTATTGTGGACCAAAAAGCAAAAAAATTGATCTTACCCAATGGCAACTTCGTTGATGGTCCCAGCGGAAATATTCTCGATAAAAACAATAAAATTATCCAAAAATTTGGAGAGGAATAGACAGTTATCTCGTTTTAACCATTCTATTTTCATCATTTGAATCATGGGGATGAAGTTGTTTCGGCCTGGGCTGTGCGCAAAGTAAAGCTAAAAGTAGAGCCTTTTCCTGACGTGCTATTCACCCACACTTCACCGCCATGAGACTGAATAATGTGTTTTACAATGGCCAAGCCTAAACCGGTCCCCCCTAAATCCCGTGACCGCGCTTTATCCACTCGGTAAAACCGTTCAAAAAGCCGAGGAATATGTTTGGCTTCGATCCCAATTCCGGTGTCTTCCACATCCACCTGAACAAGATCTTCTCGGCTAGTGACTCGAATCTGAATCGTTCCCCCACTCTGGGTGTACTTAATGGCGTTATCCAGTAAATTGGTCATCACCTGTTCAATGTTGCTGTCGTGGGCCATTACTTTTGGAAAAGTCGTGGGAAGTTCAAAGAACAGGGTAATTTCTTTTTCTTTTAAGTGCTTCTGACTCAATTCAATGACCTTTTGAATCAATGGAACCAGATCTGTGGGTTGCAACTCAAAGGGTGCCTCGGAAGATTCTAACTTTGAGAGATCCAATAAGTCATGAACCAGCTGGGACAGGCGTTGGGAATGGTTAAAAATAATCTGAATAAATTCTTTGGCGACACTTTTGTCACCCAGTGCACCTTCTAAAAGCGTCTCTGCATAGCCATTAATGGCGCTTAAGGGCGTTCGAAGTTCATGAGAAACGTTTGCCACAAAGTCTCGACGCATTTTTTCGGTTTGCTTCACTTCGGTAATCTCGTGAAAGACAGCCACAATCTCAGAGACGCTCCCATCATCTTCAATGGGAATGGTATAGAGGAGGAACACCCGTTGTTGATGATGCTGATGTCAAATAATTTCTTGAGAAAAGGGCTTTTTCGGCTCAATCAACATCTCAAAAATATTAAGCAGCTCCGGATCAATGGTTTGAAGTAGGTCATGCACTGGCTGTTCCAGGATATTCCGTTGAGTCAATCCAAAAATGCGTTCAAATGCAGTGTTGTAAAGCAGCACTTTACCTTGGGTATCAAAGACCAATACCGCATCCACAATGGCTAGGATAATTTGAATCAGCTTGTAACGATCTAAGGCAACCGTCTCCTCGGCCAATGTTTGAATAAATGTGGTTGGGGTAATTTCAGAGCCCATGATAATCTCCAGCTTTTAAATGTATCATTTTGCCTTTGAAATAGCACGATAACCAATACCACGAATCGTCTCTATTACCCCTCTTGAAGGCCCTAATTTTTGACGCAGCCTTTTAATATGGGTATCAACGGCTCGATCGCTGATGTTTTCGCCTTCTTGCTCCCATACATCTGCGATCAGTTGCTCACGCGTTCGTACCATATTGGGATTTTGCGCCAGTGAAAGCAAAAGCTTGAACTCTAGAAAAGAAACCGAGATGGAGTCTCCAGCATGGGTTTCAACGGTATGGGATTTTGGATAAATTACGATGTCACCCAGATGAATTTTGGTGGGTTCTGCCGCTCGTTGACTTAAGGTCCTGCTCAACATTGCTTTTACCCGAAGCACCAGTTCTTTGGGGCTAAAGGGTTTTACCACATAATCGTCTGCACCGGACTCAAACCCTGAAACCCTGTCCGTTTCAGAAGATCGGGCCGTAAGCATAATAATGGGAATACTTTTGGTTTGAGGATCCTGTTTAATGGTTTGGCAAATTTTAATGCCAGACATATCCGGGAGCATCAAATCCAGAATCACCAGGTCGGGGTTATGGTCTTGCATCAAGGAGAAGGTTGTTTTTCCATCATATGCTGATAAAACGTCAAAACCTTCTTTTTCCAGGTTGTATCGAACAAGCCGGACTAAATCAATTTCATCATCAACTATCAAGATTTGAGGGTGGGATGCCATATTCCTATTATTGCACTTCAAGAATGTTAGTAAAATGCACGGATTTGACTCGGTTGATGAACAAATTTCGACTGCTGAGGGTAGCCAGAGAAGCCAGCTTGGCGGGTTGCCTTTTGGGCCAGGATTTCAACTAATAGTTTTTGCAGGTGGGCATTATAGGCATCTTCCTCAGGGGTTTTTAATGCTTTACGAAGCATTTGTGTATAGGGCGTTGTTTTTCGGCTATACCATTCAGCAAAGCCATAAGCAAAGGCTTGTGGCAGAAATTGGAAGACTTGGCTATTACGAATCGCCGGTTTAAATTTGCTAAAAAGTGCTTCAATCATAAGCGATGTTAGAAAAACCAAGCCAACAACTTTTGTTTCCCGAATCATGCCTTGTTTTTTCAGATCAGGATAATTCTCAGGAAAATCTCCTGCCCGAGACACAATGCCAATGGTCTTTAACCCGGTACCCAACATCGTCCGACCCAGGGCAGCCCGACTAATCATCATACATCATTCTCCCCAAACAATGTTCTCATTTCCCTCGCCCCCAACTTTATAACAGGTTGTTCTTTGAGAAGTTTACTAAAATTGTTAAAAAAATGATAGCCTTGGTTATCGTTTTGAGAATTAGCCACAAAAAAAGGCTTTAAAAAGCCTAATAAAATACAATTCGGAACAAAGCTTAAACATTGCTGCTGATTAATGTAAAGCTGCATATCAGAGGAAAAATGCTTCTGAATAGGTTGATATTGCATATTGTTGTGAGGGAAATGCGTTAGCACAAAATAAATCCTATCAATCACGAGCATGACCTTAACAAAGAAGTATGTCATCTATGTGGCAAAATTGTCTTGCAAAGGTTGCCCAATTTTCATTTTTAAGAGGCTTTAACAGAAGGAGTTTGGAAAAAATCTTTTTTTCAAATTGCGATTTTTACCTCCAATTGAATGGTTTGCCTTTTTGCAAAATAGATTACCCTATTGGTATGAGCGCAAATTCTTGGGTAAAAGCAACGGGTATCCCGTTACCAACGTGTAAAATGCAAGGCTGTTGTTGTCGCGGTGCCTCGCCCAGTACACCTTTCTTTAAGCTACTGGAAAAGGCCGCTGATGGTGATGACTTTGCCCGTAACTTCTTTTCAATTTTTATCCCACATCAAAGTCATGAAGAGGCTCGTAAGGTTGTGCCAGGCCTTGTTGAAAGGACATTAAAGGCTGCAGAAAAGGACAAAGGCTTTAACAATGAAGCCGATGTGGTTTTTTATCATTGTCGATTTATTGGAGACGACAATAAATGTCAGATCTGGGAGGACCGGCCTCAGTTATGCCGTGCGTATCCGGATACACCATTTGTTGTGTTTGCGCCAAACTGCGCTTTTGAACCTTGGGCCAAAGAAGCCAAAAAAAAATTTTTTGAGATAAAAGAAGAGCTTAAACACTTGAAATCGTTGAAAGAAGAGCTCAATTCACTCAAAGAGGGTACAAAGTACACTAAGATTGACGCTATCCCATGGCCTGAAGATAATTTGTATAACTTAAGTATGGTGTTACTCCTAACACCCCTTTATCTCGTTTCACCTTTAGGATCTTACCTTTCTTATACAGAAGAAAGGCTGCGTTCAAGCAACACTTGCCCTTAACAAAAGAGGTATCAGGCATGGGGTATTTTGATCTGATTCAAGAGCATGATCATGAACAAGTCGTATTTTGTTCAGATAAAGAAACCGGTCTAAAAGCAATTATTGGCATTCACAATACCACATTAGGCCCTGCACTGGGTGGATGTCGAATGAAACGCTATGCCTCCGAGGAGGATGCTTTAAAAGATGTCTTGCGTTTGAGCCGAGCCATGACCTATAAGTCCGCTATGGCCGGATTAAATCTGGGCGGAGGGAAAACCGTTGTGATACTGGATCATCCCGAGCAAAAAACGCCGGAATTATTACATGCTCTTGCCCAACGAATCGATTTGCTGAAAGGCTCTTACATTGGTGCAGGGGATATTGGATCAGATACGCGAGATCTCAAAATGATGAAAGAGGTTACCCCTTGGATTACAGGGCTCGCCCAGGAAGATGGTGGCTTGGGAGATTCTGCAATTTTAACCTCCTTAGGGGTTTATACAGGCATTAAAGCAGCTGTAAAAGAGAGATTAGGCCGTGATGACCTGGACGGTCTGAGAATCACCCTACAAGGGGTTGGTAAGGTTGGTTACAAGGTTCTTGAGTATCTAGTAGAAGCCGGTG